>JAITAI010000106.1 GCA_031284195.1 Treponema sp. | reverse complement strand
CCCCCTTTCCTTGGGGAAGAATCGATGCGTACCAGGGAGCAGCAGGAACCTAAGGGAAGCGTAGATTAACTCGATGCTTCGTCAGTGTAGACCTCGTTGACGAGGGCCGTCAATCATGGGAAGGATTGAGCCGTATTTTTTCAATTGCCATGGAGACTGCCTCCCGTACACTTGCCGCATAGGCTTCATCAGCCATGGCTTGAGCCGCATAGAGGGTCCCTAAGAGGGAAAAACGGTACAGAGGTTTTACCATATTCAAAGCCATAGCAGCCATATCTGCCACACAGTCATTACAACGGCACATATCCCCTTCAAAGGCTGCAAGCTGCCGTTCAAGTTCATCAAAAACTAACTTTTCCGCTTCGTTTTTCAAAAGTTCAAAATTATACTGATCGATTAATGCCATTTCTTCTTTATCCCTTACTGTTTTTTCCTATAGTAATATACTTGAAGCGTCAGCACGGAATTCCGGTGATTAGTTTCATATCTACTGATTATAGCTATTTTGAATCGGCGATACAAATTTCGTGTATTTTGCCATAAAGAGCAGTTCAATGGTACCCACCGGACCATTCCGCTGTTTTGCCAGGATAAGATTCGTCTTCTTACCCGCCTCCATATCCTTATCATCCGCTTTCTGGTCCGAATCCCGTTCCCGATGCAGAAACATAACCACATCTGCGTCCTGTTCAATAGAACCTGATTCCCTGATACTCGATAGGTTGGGCTTGTCCTTCTCTGCTTCCCGGGTGAGCTGGGAAAGGGCCACGATGGGAATCTTCAGTTCCCGGGCGAGACTTTTCAGAGAACGGGAAATTTCCGCTATCTGTTCATGCCGCTGGAGCCTTGCATTTTCAGAACTTATCAGGGTGAGATAGTCGATGAAGATGATTTCCACCTGCTGCTGGGCTCGCAATCGTCTTGCCTGGGCTCGGAGATCCAAGAGCTTCATATTCGGCATATCCACGATGTACAGAGGAGCGTCATAGATATTACTCGCCGCTTCCAAGAGATTGGTAAAATCAGCGGCAGTGAGAAAACCGGTTCTGATGGCATTGGCGTGGATCATAGCTTCACTAGAGATGAGCCGCAGCATCAGAGCCAGGTCCGACATTTCCAAAGTAAAAAAGGCAGTGGGAATTTTATTTCTGATGGCGATATGGGAAGCCATGGTTAAGGCCAGGGCAGTTTTTCCCATCGAAGGCCGCGCTCCAATGATGATGAGTTCTGAAGCTTGAAAACCTGCGGTTAATTTATCCAACTCATCAAACCCTGAAGGAATCCCGGTGATGTTCTTTTTTAACTTATAGAGCCGATCAATGACTTCAATGGTCTGTTTAAGAATTTCCTTGGTATCTCGAAAACTAAAGGTATGGCCTTTGTCGGTGAGCTCAAAAATTTGCTGCTGGGTCTCTTCCAGAATACTCCGGGATTCCTGAGATTCATCAAAAGTTTTGGCGATTACTTCGTTGGAAACCCGGATCAAGGCCCGCCTCAGGGCATAATTCTGGACTGTTTGGGCATAATATTCAATGTTGGCGCTGGAAGGCACTACATTGGTCAGAGAGGCTACATAAGCAGGCCCCCCTACTTCTTCAAGCTTACCGTTTTGCCGAAGTTCTTCAGAAACAGTCAGAATATCCGCGGTGAGTCCCTTGTTAAAAAGATTCAGGATAGCATCATAGACCTTATTATTGGCATGGGAATAAAAATCATCCGGCCTCAGATACTGTATGGCTGTGGCTATAGCCTCCTTATCCAATAACAAGGCTCCGAGGGTCGCCTGTTCTGCCATAGTATCATGAGGAGGAATTTTATCTTTTAGTCCTGGAGCCATGAACGAATCGTTACAACCTATGAACCATCGTTATGCTTGTACAGGAGGGGATTCAGGGGATTCACTCGGGACTGGAACAAGCTCAGGAGTTCGTTCCTCTTGGGAATTCTGCACTGCCTCAGACCCCTCGTTCCGGCGACGGCGGACACTACCCCTCCTAGAAACAGATGCCCGGGTTTCTGTTTTAAGAACCTGCCCCTGCACCGTAAGGTTTACTTCTGCAGCCGCACTTTCATAGAGTTTAACCGTAATCTTGTATTTTCCCACACTTTTCAAGGTATTTCCCGTAAGTTCGATCCGTTTTCGTTCGACCTGGAAACCCAGCTTGGTGAGTTCGTCTGCTACGGTCTGGTTGGTAACTGCACCGTAGAGTTTACCATTAGCCCCTGCAGGCATGGTTATCACCAGGTCCAGGCTTTCCAATTTTTCCTTGATACTCGCCGCGTCTTTTCGTTTATCTGCCTTGCGAATCTCAATTTCTCCTCGCCGGGCTTCAAACAGCGCACTGGTACGTTCCGTATAAGGAAGCGCAATGGAACGGGGAAAGAGAAAATTCCGCGCATACCCCTTAGCTACTTCTTTTATATCCCCTTCTTCTCCCAGGGTAGGGAGATCTTTGTTTAAAATGACTTTCATACTACAAGCTCCTTGTTATACTAGCACGGACCCAGTCATGAACACGCCATGATCACATCCCCGGAGTAGAGGATGATCCGTCAGATTTCGGCGCCCGAAAGGACACCCAATGTTCCGCAATGCCGAGGAGGCCCAGAGCTCCCAAGGCAAGCAGGTTAATTTTAGGACTGCATATCAGGATGATAAGCAACACATTGAGTCCCACCCGTATAAAGGGGGGTAAGCTCATCCGAGCTAGAACATACAGTATAATACCTCCTCCTTGAGCTAGGTACAAGATGGCGCATATAGTTATCATATTCCACGCCCCTATCTCAAGAGGACCTATACCGATAATAGTCCCTACTAAAACCCCTAAGAGGGATAAAGACAAAACCCAAATAAACCACGGAGCCGTATGAAAATGGATTATACTGCTCCTTACTCGTATCCGACGGATAAACCTGACACATACCAGGCTTATCTGTCGATTGATGAAAAAGACCACCCCGCAAGCAGCCAAACCGCCGCCCCGAAGGGCCACTGAACCGAACTGGGCGATGAGGGCTTCAGGATCCGTGTACTGTTCCAAAAGGGAACGCTGTACCACATCGGTTCCTGCGGAAGTGATAGCCAGGGAACGAAACAATTCCGCTTGGGATTGGAGAAGGACCTTAAACCCCTGCGTATCCCAAGTTGCCTCGATAATATACCAGCAGGTCAAGGCCCCGATCACCGAACCGATTATGAGCCGGTATGCAGTTGACAAACATAAAACCCCGCCTTTTTTAGCAAGATGAGAAAAATTGAAGGGCGGAGCCACTATCCAGGTAAAAACTAGCAACATCGCCGTAAAATAGAGCATATTCAACCAGGGATATGCTGCAGAACCCGACGAAACCAGGAACCATATACCGTTCCCCCCTATTACAACCAGAGCGCTCACCCATGCAGACCGGAAATTATACCCATAGGCCATAAATCCCAAGGGAACTAGAAAGAAAAAGATAAGAAACCCGCTATGGATGGCCCCTAGGCACATGCCTGCGCTCAATAAAGCCGGTACCACTGCAACTCCAAGAAAAACCGGGCTTACCCGGCCTTTCTTGGTTTGAGGAATACCTGTAGGTACCGGGGTTTCAGGGGTACGCTGAGAAGCCATGAGCACAGGGAGCTGCCTAGTCAGCTACAAAGGGAAGCAATGCAATAACCCGGGCCCGCTTAATAGCCACTGCCAAGGCCCGCTGGTGTTTTGCACAGGTACCGGTAATACGCCGGGGCAGGATCTTCCCCCGTTCGGTAATAAACCGGCGAAGCACATCAGCATCCTTATATTCTATCTTTAACTTTTGGAGGCAGAATTTACAGACCTTTTTCTTAAAAAAGACCTTACCCTTACCGCCTCGGAGGATTCGATCATCCCCTTCCCGGCCTTCCATAGGTGCCTCTCCCCGATCTGGCCGAGGAGGACGCTCGGTTTCATTGTATTTTTCATCAGACATAATTATCTCCTTGGATTACGTGTAATAGGTCAAAAGGGAATATCATCGGTAAACCCATCATGGGACACCCCGCCTTGAGGCTCCCGTACCGGAGGTTTCCGCTCAGGAAAAACCTCTCCCCTATGCTCTTGGTACGTACCTTGTCCATAAGAACCGCTACTGCCTAAACCAGCCCCACCCCCCGGGGCACTCCCAGGACCGCCGCCGAGGAGTTGTAAATTATTGGCAACGATTTCCACTTTTGACCGGTTTTGGCCATCCTGTTCCCAGCGATCCTGACGGAGCTCTCCATCTACCCCTACCAGTTTACCTTTAACCAGATACTGATTGAGGGACTCCCCTTGCCGGCCCCAGAGGACGACATCAAAAAAATTCGCCTCATCCACCCATTGGTCGCCGTTCTTGCGGCGGCGATTCACCGCAATGGAAAATTTACATACTGCCTGACCATTGGTAGTATACTTGAGTTCTGCGTCTCTGGTCAGTCTCCCGATTAAAACCACATGGTTTAGATCAGCCATTGATTCCTCCTTATTCCTCGATCTTTACAAAGAGGTACTTAAGGATATGGGCGTTAAGTTTAAATATGCGATCAAGGACCGCAACTTTTACCGGATCAAGCATGACGGTGAAGAGAACGTACTTCCCCCGTCTTCTTTTTTTAATTTCATAGGCGAGATCCTTATCACCGACTTCATCAGTTTTTTCGATCTCCCCTCCCTGGGCAGAGAGGTCAACCAATACCTGTTCTCTACCAGCCTTATGCTGGTCTTCTTCTAAAGGAAAAATGACGGTAAGCTCATACCGACGCATGGGTCCTCCTTACGGACTAAAAAATGATCCATCTCTCAAGATGGACAAAGAGGTGTTTTATTTTATAAATAAAGGGGGAACTTCGTCAAGGGGAGGAATCCCCTTTTCTCAGGTGGCTGGTTCACAATTTGATCTTATCAGCGTATATATAAAATTCTAGCTCCTTGTATATTAAAGATTATGCTTGCTTCATAACCATCGTATAAAAGCTATTTCTTTATTCTGTAAAGAATTAAAGATTTAATACGCTGGCCCTGTATATATATACATACTCTCTTGATCTTATATAGCTATAAAGAATATACTATCTTAAGGTTTTTTCAAAACTCGGTTGGTTTTGAAAAAATCTCATCTCTCATAATTTTCAGGAGACTCGTATGTTATATAATCGCCTAGGGGTTGATCTGGCTTTACTCACAAAGTATATGAATTTGCAATTCATTGCCCCTCTGTACATTCCCAGTTCCACGAAGAAGGCCCCTAATCAGAGTTTTTGCAGGAGATACAAAAGCCCGCCTATTCCTCATGACCTAGACCACTCAGTTCTATTTTTATGCCCCCCCCAGATATATCTATGCATCATGATACACCGATAGGTTTACTAGGAATTCTTAGAGAGGAAATGTATGACTGATACCAAAGAAAGGTCTAAGACCTATCTCAAGTATATGGGATTAATTGAGCAGGTTGAGCGAATTTTCGCTAAAATAGCCATGAATCGATTCGTTGTAAGGGATCCGTTTACCGGTATTATTGAGAAAATCTATATGGATGGACCCCAGTTTCTAGAATTCATCACCAAGCCCCTTGGACAGGAATATGGTTTGGCAAAAAATGCGGTAGATACCGCAGTCCTTTCTCTTGGTATCGCCCAAGCCATGAAGCTGATAGATATAGATTTTACTTTTAATACCCTCCTCTTAGGTTCCTTGCTCCATGATGTGGGAATGTTCTGTATCCCTCAAGATATCCTCACCACAAAAGACTTGGCAAAAGCCGAGCAGCGGTATATTCTCGCTCACCCGATTCATGGGTACAACGTGATTCTTAAAGAGCTCCACTACCATAACCGGATTGGTTTGGTTGCCCTGCAGCATCATGAATATTGGAACGGTACGGGGTATCCTCAAGGCTTATCAGGCACCGCGATTACGCTCGAAAGCCGGATCGTCGCCATGGGGGATGCGTTTGCCGCAATGACTTCCCCTCGTTCTTATCGGCCTTCTATGACCGGACACCAAGTTATGAACAAGCTAATGGGTACGATGAGTACCCAATTTGACCCCAAGGTTCTCCAAGTCTTTGTGGCCTTTATGGGTATCTATCCCCGGGGTTCTTTGGTACGCTTGAATACCGGCGCCATTGGCCGGGTTATCGATCAGACTGTTATTCCTCTGAAACCGTGTATCCGTATACTCACTGACGCAGCAGGAGAAGCCTGTACCGAGGAAGAGGAGCTTAACTTAGCAGAAAAATCCTGCCTGTTTATTACCGGGGAAGCTGAAGAGAAGGATATGGTACAAGAGGAAGAGTTTATATGAAACCAGGGGTTATTATCGTAAACAGGGATGTTTAGACTGTAGATCGGACTCTGGTACA
>JAITAI010000014.1 GCA_031284195.1 Treponema sp. | reverse complement strand
CTAATGCTTCAAGAACCGTATGCATCATTACCTCGCTAGTACGCGATAAAAAGAGCGCGTATCAAAATAAACTGTAAAAAGTATCATGTAGATAAAAATCTATAGATAGAAATGTACATTATGTTTTTATCATACCCCATACCGGGGTAAATAGCAATGTAATTTGAGGCTTTTTCAAAATGTACGAGTAAACAGGACAGATGCCACAAGGAAGGCCCTAGAGAAAAAACCTTGAGCAAGGAGACATGGGCAAGATTTTCCTTGAGTAATGATGCATCCAAGTTGGTTTGTTTTGTCTTGGTTTGACCATTGCTCAACCGGATTTTCCCGTGCCCTTATTGATAAAGGTACCTTGTTCTTCGCTCAGATACACTTCAAAAAAAGAGTGATTTCCATCGGTACCTTGGGATATATCTGACATAAGGAAACTACCCTTGATTGGTTTTTGACAATTTCAATCGTAGCGATTTGACATATTGAAACAACCTCACTATTGCTCCTATTTGCTATCGTATTACTTTGTCAACATACATACACTTATCCTAGGGCTTTACAGAGGCATTTGACATTTTGAGGCATCCTCATTTACCAACAACAGTAGCCGCCATCGATGATTATATCTGAACCGGTCATGTAATCCGATGCCGGAGAGGCGAGATATACGATTGCTCCTTGGAGATCATCGGTGGAAGCCATCCTTCCCAGCGGAACCTTTTCCAACCATTTGGGCAGCATGGTCTTACCCTCTGGGGTCTCTAACAATTGGTCTACGAGAGCGGTTTTAGTATAACCGGGGCTGATACTGTTTACCAGAATATGTTTAGGTGCCCACTCAGCGGCAAGGCTCTTGGTGAGGTGCAAAACCCCTGCTTTAGAGGCGTTATAGGCACATTGGTTTTGGGGAGTATTCGAGATGTGGGCCGACATAGAGGCGGTGTTGATGATCTTTCCGTAGCCCTTTTTCTCCATTTCCCGTGCTTCTGCTTGGGCGCAGAGGAATACCGCGTCCAGGTTCAAGGCAATGATTTTCCGCCATTCCCTGAATTCCTGGATCAGAGCATCCCGCCAGACTCCCATACCCGCGTTATTCACTCCAATAGTGAGGAACCCCCACTGATCGACGACGGCCTTTACCATCTGGGCAGTATCATCAGGGTTGGTAACATCGGCTTTAAGGGCGATAGCTTCAATGCCCTTTTTTCCCAGTTCCTGGGCGGTTTCTTCAGCTAGGGGCAAGTTGATATCTACCACCGCGATCTTCGCTCCTGCCTCACCCAGGGCAAAACAATAAGCCTGTCCAATACCCTGGGCTCCACCGGTAACCAGGGCGGTCTTCCCATCCAATTTGAAACGATCAAGAATTGTCTGTGCCATAAGAGCTCCTTATATAAAATTCGTTTTATGCCCGGATTACAAGGCACCATTCGGTAGTATTACAACCTTGAGGACTCCCTCGGTTCCCTGTTCAAGGGTCTCCACTCCCTTGGTAAATTCTTCCAGAGAAAGCTGGTGAGAAACCAGCTTTGAAACATCTATCCTGCCCGACTCAAGGAGACGTACCGCCTGAATTGAATTCCGTACAGATGTATAGGAAGAGAGGATGGTCAATCCCTTCTCAAAAATGGTAAAGGCAGGAAGATTCACCACCGCATCCCGTTTAGGTACGCCGAACCAGAGTAGAGTCCCTCCTTTTCGGACATACCGTAAACTTTGTTCCATAAGGAAAGCAGAGCCCGCTGCTTCTAGCACTACATCATAGGTCTCGATTTCCAGGTCCTCTAGAGAAGAATATATCCTTCGAGCGCCAGAAATTTTGGCCAATTCCAGTCGGCTTTGATTCTTATCGACCTGGGTAAGGTCACTCGAACCTTGAAGTTGAATGACTTGGGAGAAGAGAATCCCGATAGGTCCTGCCCCCAAAATTGCCACTCGGTCGGCCAGTTGTAACCTTGTACGCTGAATCCCATGAAGGACACAGGAAAGGGGCTCTACAAAAGCACCGTAGAGAAAGGGTAGGGAACCGATATTAAAAACCCCCTTCTCCGGAACCACCGCGTACTCAGCCATACCCCCAGGCAGAGTAACCCCCACACCCTCCCAATGCTCACAGAAATTCTGCCGGTTATTGAGGCAGGCATGGCAGTTATCGCAACTGATATTCGGCTCAATCGCCACATGATCCCCCTTCTTAAACCGGGTAACCTTATCGCCTACTTCCACGACAATCCCGGAAAACTCATGTCCTGGAATTACTGGATAGGATCCCAAGTACTCTCCCCGGTAAATATGCACATCCGTACCACATATCCCTGAGGCTTTAACCTGTATCCTCACATCATAATCGCCTACCTGCTGAACCGGCACGGTCTTAACCATGGCAGTTCCCGGTTTTTCAATGACCAGGGCTTTCATATCCATAGGTTTATCTCCTGTTTATTTTCTAATTTCCGCTAATCCGTCACAGATCGGTTTAACCTGACGGTAAATTCCCTGATACAGGGTGTAGTACCGTGCATAAACCTTGTTTTTTTCGGGATCCGCAGTGAATCGCTCTCCCGATAACACTCCGGTTCCCGGTACTTCCTCCAAACTTGACCATATCCCCGCAGCAACTCCCGCTGCCATTGCCGCGCCCAGAGAGATGGCCTGTGTTGGAAAAGGATGAATGATCACAGGCTTACCAATAGTATCACCGATAATCCGCCACCAAAAATCACTGCGGATTCCGCCTCCTAAAAGAATAAGAGAATCAATAGGCATAGACAGAGCCCCGTAGATATCTATTATCTCCTTAAGCCCAAAGGCAATTCCCTCATATACCGAACGGAGCAGCGTTTTGGGATTAGAGGAGAGGGAGAGGCCAATAAACATCCCCCGGGCAGAAGCGTCCCAATGGGGGGTCCGCTCTCCCATCAGATAGGGAAGGAAGATCACTCCATCTGAACCAGGAGGAACAGCTTCTAGGTCCTTTTCGAGCCGCCTGTAGTCTAGGGGATCCTCCATTTTATCACCCCCCAGGAGACGGATGGCCCAATCAAGGGCAATTCCAGCGCTTTGTAAGGTTCCGCAGACATTACAAGAACGGCCATCAAGATCGAAAAAATTCTGAATCCGTCGCTTAGGATCCAAAACCGGTGCAGGGGATAGACGGGAAACCCAAGCACTGGATCCTAGAGAGACATAAGCCTGCCTGCTACCGGAAATACCACTGCCTCGGGTCGCACAAGAGGCATCTCCACCACCCAGGGAAACGGGGATCCCCTGGGTTAAACCCAGAACCGTCGCTGCTTCTTTGGAGAGAACCCCGCCCTTTTCAATACTGTTTCTCACGGTAGGAAACCGCTCCCGGGGCAGATCCAGTGCGTCAATGATATCCCAGGACCAATCCCGTTTTTTAAGGTTAAAGGCCCCGGTAAGGGAAGCATCAGAAAAATCGGTGTATCCCAGAACCCCGGTTAATTTAAAACGGAGATAGTCCTTGGCATTGAGAAACCAGGCGGTCCTTTCAAAAGCACACTCTTGCTCGTCTCTGAGCCAGAGTATCTTGGGCAAAGAGAGATGCTCATCAGTAGGGTTCGCCGTTTCTTGATAGAGGTAATCTTCCCCCAGAAGACTGCGGATCCGAGCGCTTTGTACACCGCTTCTGGAATCCGCATGGATCAACTCAGGATAGCTGGGACGACCATCAATGTCTACAGGAAGACAGCCGTTCATGTGCCCTGTAAGTCCCACCGCAGCTATCTCCCTAGAGGATATTTCTGGAAAAACAAGGAGTTTCCGGGTGCCTTGGATCGCTGCAAACCAGAACTGTTCCGGATCCTGCTCTGCCCATCCGGGTCGAGGATAGTGGGTCTCATAGGGCACTGACACAGAACCTATCAAAACGCCAGATAGATCAAATACCGCAGACTTTACGCTGGTGGTTCCTATATCATAGACAAGAATTCCCTGATTCATCCCTTTACCGCGCCTGAAACAAGCCCTTTAACCAGAGCTTTTTGGGTCATCCAACCGAGGATGATGGCAGGAAGCACCGAGATCGTTGACGATGCCGAAAGCTGAGCCACAAACTGACCCTGCTGTTCCCTGAATCGGGCCATGTATACGGGTAAGGTCGCAGTAGGATTCCCCGTGAGGTTAAAGCCTAGGAAGAATTCATCCCAGATAAAAACAGCCACTAGGAGGGCAGCAGAGATGATCCCGGTCCGCGCCAGAGGTATGGCGATCCGGGTCATACGCTGGAATTTGGTACACCCGTCAATTTCAGCAGCTTCAAATATCTCCTTGGGCAGATCCGAAAAAAAGGAATGGACCATCCACACTACGATAGGGACATGGAATCCCACATAGGCGGCTAAAAGTCCGTAGGGAGTATTGATCAAACGGAACTGTTGATACCAGGTGAAAAGGGGAATCAGAACCGCCACAGGAGGGAGGAGAATGGTGGTAATAAACCATAAATACGTCTTACCAGCGGATTCCCGCTTTTTGAAGTGCCCGAATACCAAGGCAAAAGCCGCCGGTATCCCGAACGCGAGACTAATAAGGGTACCAAAGAAAACTTGAAACAGAGAATTTCCTAAATACTGATATATAGTAGGATCTTGCAGTATCTTTTTATAGGTTTCCAGGGTCGGTTTAAAAAAGATACTTGGTGAAACAGCCTGCTGTTCTGTTTTAAATCCAGAGAGAAACATATATAGGATGGGAGAAAAGTAGATGATGGCAACCGCGTATATCACCAAGGCTAACAGTAATTTTTTAATAACCCTACGGGCTTTCATGTGCCGTTGGACTTGTGCAAGGGTACTACTCATAATCCGGCCTCCTCTAGGTGTACTTTGCATTCCGCCGTTCAATTGAACGGTAGATGAGATTAACCAGAATCAAGGTTAGAATGACGGTCATCGCCGCCAAAGCCCCTGCTCTCCCCACATGATTTGCACTGAAGATCTGCATATACACGTAATAGGGAAGGGTATAGGATCTGGTTCCTGGGCCTCCGGCAGTGGTGGTCAAGATAAGACCGAATTCCTTGATAACAAACACGAGGCCCAACATGATCGCTACTCGCAAGTGATTCATTATAAGAGGGAGTTTAATCCGAAATATTCCCTCTATCCAATTCACCCCATCCATACGCATACTGTCCATCACCTCCTGATCCAGACCCTGAAGACCTGCTAGTATAATAAGAACAAAAAAAGGGAGCCACTGCCATACAAAGAGACCTATGATAACCCCTAAGGGATGATAACTAACCAGATCAACCGGGGTGAATCCCAGTGCCTTGGCGATCACCCCGTACCAGCCAAAGGTGGTATTGAAAACCGTGGTCTTCCAAATGACACCGCTAGCAGTGGACATCACAAAAAAGGGACCTAGAATAAGGGTCCGGGCGATATTGATCCCAGGAATCGGATGATCCAATAAAAGAGAAATAAGAAAACCTAAAATAGAACAAAGCAACAAGGTCATTCCCGTAATCAAAACCGTTTGCCCGAAGATACCATAAAAGGGAGGAATATCCGACAAAGATTCGATTTTAAGGAAGTAAAGATAATTTTCAAAACCGCTGAAGACCCGGGGAATGTCCGGTCTAGACAAATTCCAGCGTATAGTAGAAAAAATCAGGGTCATTAAAAACGGAACCTGGGTCATAACCGCAACCACCACTACCGCAGGTATCAGGTAAGGGTAATCGGTTTTTCTTTTCATGCTACCGCCCTTTATCCGCCCCCAGACTCCAGGGCGAATCATCAATGGATAAAGAGGCTTTTTCAAAATCTGACATTTGAAAAAGCCTCTGAAAACTCATTTTTATAGTAGAACCGTGGCGGTTCTACTATCAATTAGGTACAAAAATGTTTTACTTCTTGTAACTTCCGTCCCGGGCCACACTTTCAAAGACCTGCTGGGTCCTCCTCAGCGCCTCATCCAGGGTAATATTATCCACCACATAGTCCGCCAAGTTCCGGGTCATAATATCCCCTGCATCGGCAAATTCAGGAATAGCGATGTATTGGAGCCCTACATAGGGTACTGGATCGAGACAAGGCTTGGTAAAGTCCATCCCTTCTAGGGTTTTAAGGGTCATGGGACCATACGGGACCGACGCATAGGCCGGCAGCTTATAGGTAGAGGACCGGGACGCAGGCGGAGTACTGGCACCAGTGGGATCCAAGGCAACGGTCCTCGCAATGTAGTCCTTTGAAGTCGCCCAGAGCATAAACTTAAAGGCCGCTTCCTTCTTTGCCTGGGTGGTTTTAGGGTTGATACCCATAGTCCAGTTCCACAACCAGGCGGTGTTTTTTTGGAGCTTATCATGGGGGGCCATCACATAACCGAGTTTTCCCTTGACCTTGGAATCACTCGCCTCAAGAGGGGGAGCAATGGAAGTAGCATCATAGTACATACCACAGTTACCCGACGACATGAGGGCAATGCACTCATTGTAGGTGTAAGAAAGAATATCCGGCTGACCTGCTTCTTTAAGGATATTCTTGTACATCTCCCAGGCAGCCCGCTGTTCAGGAGTATTGACCGTCGCGTTCCACTGCATATCGAAAAATTTACCCCCAAAGGCATTTACCATGGTAACAAACGGAGCCCCACTCATACCCCAACCAGGGGTGCCACGCATGGTAAAGCCCACAATGCCTCGGGAAGGATCGTGAATTTGCTTTGCAAATTCATAAACCTGCTGCCATGTGGGTTCCTCCGGCATGGTGAGACCTTTGGCCGCGAAGAGTTCCTTGTTGTACATAAGAAAAGAGCTTTCCCCGTAGAAGGGAACTCCGTACGCCTTTCCGTTCAAAGAGACCGAATCTACCATACCTTTGATAAGATCCGCCCGGTCATACCATTGCTTCTCCTCAGGGCTTAGTTTGTCAAAATAGGGCTCAAGATTTTCAAGCCAACCGTTTTTTGCCCAGGTCTGGGCTTCATAGGGACCGATATAGAAAATATCATAGGTGGTACCACCGGTAGAAGCTTCGGTAGTGAGCCGTTGCCGCAGATCGTTTTCGGGTAATACGGAAATATTGACCGTAACCCCTTCGGCCTTATATTCAGTTTGAGCAATACGGGATAATGCCTGGGATATAGGATTGTTCGCTAAGGCAATATTGATCGTAATAGGTCCTCCGCCCTTCTGACCGCTGCCAGATGCAAAAACAGACCCGCCCGATACTAGGAACAAGCCTAGAACTACCAGAAATACATTACTTCTCTTCATACGTTACCTCCTCAAATTTACCAATTAAGTGAATTTGGTTCTTATGCGTATCTTTAGAACCATAATTGTGATTTATTATCATAGAGAAATTTTTACTTGTCAATACTTTTTTTAATACTTCAATTTACGAGTAGTACAGAACCAATGTCCCCGGGAAGGTACTGGAAAAAGGGGTAAGGAGAAACTGAGACTCCCCATCTAAGCGTACTTTGTGCAGAGATTGAACTTCTGAAAAGTCCTGCTTGTTCCATATCCCGGAGTAATGCTTCGGTACGCTGCTGCCGGCCTTCCTTGTTGAGGTGGTAGACGGTGTCGTAAAACCAGTCCCGGGGAAAACAATAGGTTTCAGGCCGGGAAATCACCGGGATCTGTTCCCTGAGGGT
>JAITAI010000305.1 GCA_031284195.1 Treponema sp. | reverse complement strand
ATTCACTGTATGGTTTTTCGGAAACTCACGAGGTGGTGCTGTTGTTTGCCAACTACGGGTTTGATCCTTCCGTTGAACAGATGTTCCTGGCGTTATTGAACGGGCATACTCTTGTTGTGCCTAAAGACAATCTGTGGATGGACGAGTCCGCTTTTATCGGGTATTTGAAAAAAGAAAACGTTACGCATATTCAAATGACCCCTTCGCTGTTGAAGCAGATAAATTTTCAGGATGTTGATTCATTGAAGCGGGTTGTCGTAGTCGGTGAAGCGGTTACCGATGACCTTGTGGAAGATATGAAAGGCAAAAAATTCTCATTTATAAATTCCTATGGGCCCACGGAGATAACGGTAATTGCCACGGTGAACGCGGATGGAAAAAGCCGATATATCGGACGGCCTATAGCCAATACGACCTGCTATATCCTGGATGAAAACCTACAGCCCCTGCCTGTCGGCGCGGTGGGTGAACTGTATATAGGCGGCGTGGGAGTGGCGCGGGGATATTTGAACCAGAGGGATCTGACAAAAGAACGGTTTATCCCTAATCCTTTTCAGACCGATACCCAGAAGCGGGAGAACGTTAACGGTATTATCTATAAGACCGGAGACTTGGCCCGCTATTTACCTGACGGGACGATTGATTACATCGGCAGAAATGATTTTCAGGTAAAAATCCGCGGCCTTAGGATAGAACTTGGAGAAATAGAGAGCCGGTTTTTATTGTATCCGGGGTTACGGCAGGCGGCGGTAGTGGCAAAAGAGCGGCCTGTTTTATCAGGGCAAACAGAGCGCTCAAATATGTATCTTGCGGCATATTATGTTTCCGATCAAAAGCTGGATGAGCAGTCCCTGCGGGCGTTTCTGGAAGAAACGCTTCTTGAGCATATGATACCGTCTGTTTTTATCCATCTTGACAAACTGCCCTTAACAAAAAACGGGAAGCTGGACCGGCGGGCGTTGCCGGAACCGGAACTCACCGATCAAGAGGAGTATGCGGAGCCTTCAAACGACACCGAAAAAAAGTTATGCGCCCTCTATGGGGGAATTTTGGGCCTTAATGCCGAGGCGGTAAGCGTACAGGCGGATTTCTTTAAATTAGGGGGAGATAGTATTCGATGCATACAGTTGGTAAATCTGATACACCGGCAATTACAATGTCCAATAAAGATCAAGGATATTTTTACCTTTCGGACGGTTAGAAAACTGTATGAAAATTTGTTTGTCCGGGGAATAGGCAAACGTTTTATCCGGAATGAACAGGGACTGTTGGAAGGGGAATGTCCCCTGCTTCCCGCTCAAAGATATTTCTTTTCCAACATGAACGCGGGCAGGGCGCCGGTTGAAGAGTATCATGCTTACGCTACTTCCTATTTTCTTGAAATAGAAAATATTGACGAAGCGGTATTCCGGGAAAGTCTTGCCAAACTCGTGGAATATCATGACGCCTTCCGGCTTCGTTTCAGAAAGGTTGCGGATGATTCGGTTCAACAGTATTATGGCGCTATGCCGGAGGTGGAGGTAGACACCAATGATGTTGGCGGTCTAGAAGCGGATGAGCGGCGGATTGAGATAGAAAGGATGCTTTCCGACTGGACCGGGGAAATAGATATTTTTTCGGGCCCCCTGTTCATAGTTGGCCGTATTACCGGGGTTAAAGAAAGAATAACCGGAGTATACCTTATAGCCCATCATCTTATCACTGACGGCGTGAGTTGGAGGATACTCGGGCATGATTTTATTACCATTTACCGTTATTTAAAAGAACATGCAGATAAACTGAAAGAGACATCCGTTGTGAGCATATTGGGCTCCAAGGGAACCAGTTGCAGGCAGTGGATTAACGCTCTTGCGGAATACGGCCGTTCTGAAGAAAAAAACCGGGTCTATTGGGAAGATGTTTTAAAGGCGGCGCGGGAATCAAATATCCAAATGTCCGCCCTTTCAACGCAGAAGACACGGAGTTATGTTTTTAGGACCTCTGAAGACCTGACTGCCAAAATCCTGCATATAAGCCATCAAGGACTTGAAATCAGGATAGACGACCTGTTATTATCGGCATTGGATATAACTTTGAACGCCATAACCGGCATTGCTTCGCCGTGTGTTTTAATGGAGACCCACGGCAGACAGGAAATCGCCGATGATATCGACGTTTCCCGGACTATGGGGTGGTTTGCTTCTTCCTATCCGGTAAGGCTTCCGGGCTTCAATAATTCCATAAAAGAACTAGTCGTCAACATGAAGGAAATGCTGCGAAAGGTTCCCAATGAAGGCATAGGCGCTAATGCCTTATGGATTAACCGGAATAGTATAGGCGTGGAAATGCCCAAAATATATTTTAATTATCAGGGGGAATATGAAAGCGGACTAGATGGGTTGGTGGAAATAAAGGAAGCGGAGAATCAGGAAGCTGCCGATATAAACGGTTTCGATCTGTCTGTTTCCATGCATGTTAGTAATCGGCAGTTTGAGTTTATGGTTCTTTCAAAATTGAAGGATGACAGGATGTCAAATTTCAAGAGAATTTTAACGGATTCGCTGGAAGCCCTTGCGGCTGAAATAGAGAACGGCAGGATATGATAATTAAAGGAGGTGTTATGCTTGTCAGCATAATGAAATCAAAGATACACAGGGCGACGGTAACGGATTCGAATTTGAATTATATCGGCAGTATTACTATTGACGCCATGCTGATGAAGGAGGCAGGTATATTTGTAAATGAAAAGGTTCAAGTTGTAGATGTTACCAACGGAAACCGTCTGGAAACCTACGCCATAGAAGGGGAATCCGGTTCCGGGTCAATATGCCTTAATGGCGCCGCCGCACGATTGGTTCATGCCGGAGATGTCATCATTATAATAACCTACGGTATGACGGACAGTTCGGAGGCGCCGCATTTCACCCCGAAAATCGTGCATGTTGACGGAAAGAATAAAATAATTGGAGGTGATTCGGAATGTATTTGAAACATTTTTTTGCTTTTAGTTTTTTAATAATTTTTTTGACGGCTGCGGGAGCGGATCCGCTGGGGCTTACCGTGGGTATGGAACTGGGTTTAGGCAATGTGGAGTCGGATGTCTATAATTTTGCGGGCAAGGCTGATCCGGTTTCCGGCAGATCGGCGGGCTTGGGCAGTATTATGCCCTATGTTAACTATAACAAAGGGATTAATAATTTTTTAATCAACGTCTATTTGTCTGAAAACATGATTCTTGATGATCCGCAGACGGCACAGCTTAAATGGATAGTAACCGGGGGGTATACGTTCTTTTTTAATAACAAACTTTCTTTTGTAACGGCAACCGTGGACAATATTTTTAAGCTCAATTCCAAGGACTGGAAAACAGAGGTATCCGACGGGGCGGACAGTTGGGAAAATATCACTATTCCTACAGTGCAGTTCACCCAGGTTCTGGGATTTGGTAGCGTATTTGGAAAATTTGGTGTCCCGGTATATGTCGCCGATATTGAAAAAGCCCACGGCCTTCCCGAATACGAAACCTCTTTTATATTCAGCGACATACAAGCTGGGGTGAATACCCGCTGGGGTGTACTGGTATATTTACGGGGCCTGTTTCAGATGTACCCGGACAGTAAAAAAGCGCCCGCCGCCTATGACGCCTACAAGTCGGATATTTCTTTTCAGCAGCTTGACTTCTGTGCGGGGTATATGAACGGGCCTCTTGCCGGCACCCTGGTGTTTAGCTTTCCCATCCCGGGTAATGCGCTTAACCCCAATGGGGTAAAGGATGCGGGCTTTAAACTAGTTCCTACCGTAGCGTACAAAATAAACAGCCGTATGCAGGTGTCCCTCAGATTTGAAATCCTCAATATCGGAAAAGATACGTCAGACCCTGCTGCCGATAAGATTATCTTTAGTCCTTTTGCGGGTTTCTCGTATGCGTTTTAATACCTATTGGGTAGTTTTGATAACCATAATTTAGGAGGAGAAAGTAATGTCCGTAACAACGTTCATCAGAAAAAAAATTCCAGGTTTGTTTTTTGCGGCGGTTTTGCCAATAGCCGGGTTATGGGCACAGGAAGCCGGTGCGGTTAGTGAAGAGGCGATCCATTGGCATATCGGCGTTTCCGGCGGGTATACCAACAATTGGCTGTATACGTCCACCGGCAGCCGGGTATTCGCCGAGTATAAAGGCGGCAATGGGTTTGAAGTTGGCATTCCAGTGCGGTATCAGTTCGTTCCCTGGTTTGCGCTTCAGACGGAAATTCAA
>JAITAI010000228.1 GCA_031284195.1 Treponema sp. | reverse complement strand
AGCATATAATCATCTGGAGGCACCGATCTAACCTTTCCTGCGGGAACACTGAGATCCACCGGGCGGATCTCCGTACCTTGAAGAGCCACCATCTTACCGTATTCCCCCCGGGCTAGCAGTTCCGCTGCAGCAGTACCCAAGGTGGTAGCTAAAACCCGATCCGATGCACTGGGGATACCTCCGCGTTGTACATACCCTAAGACCGTTGCCCTGGTTTCCATACCCGTCTCCAGTTCAATCTCCTGGGCTACCCGGTAACCAATAGAGGTCTTCACGGTCTTTTCCCGGTATTTTTTACGGTCTTTTTTTTCCATTTCCCCTTCTTCAATTGACAAGGCGCCTTCAGCTACTACCACAATAGAGAAGGTCTTACCGCTTTGAGCCCGTTTGATGAGGTGCCGGCCAATAGCCCTGATATCATAAGGAATTTCTGGGATGAGGATCACATCGCCCCCTCCGGCAAGCCCTGCGTACAGGGCAAGCCAGCCCGCTTTATGGCCCATCAGTTCGATAACCATGACCCGGTTATGGCTTTGTGCCGTGGAATGGAGCCGGTCTATGGCCTCAGTCCCAATGGAAAGCGCTGAATGGAACCCAAAGGTCCGGTCTGTACCGACCATATCGTTATCAATGGTCTTAGGAAGTCCTATCACATTGAGTCCTTCCTGGAAGAGCCGGTACCCTGTGGTAGTGGTACCATTGCCTCCCAAGACCACAAGACAATCCAGGTTAAATTGCTGGTAATGCGCTTTGATCGCCTGTACCTTATCTTCGCTATGGAAAGAAAAGTCGTGGTCCTCAAAACCTCCGGGCTTAAAGGGTTTTTCCCGGCTCGTCCCTAGGATGGTTCCTCCCCGAGTGAGGATCCCTGAAAAATCTTCCGGTTTGAGGAACCGGACATCCCCCTCAATCAGTCCCCGGTATCCGTTGGCAATTCCCAGGATGGTCATACCGTACCGGTCATAGGCAGCCCGGCATACCCCCCGAATAGCCGCATTCAGACCAGGGCAATCCCCGCCGCCGGTGAGAATTCCCAAGGTTTTCGTGGCAGTGTGCTGCATGGTTTCCATAACAAACTCCTCTATATCAGTTCCAGGTTTTCCGATTCCGCACGCTCCATAAGCGCGGCCCGTTCATCTTCATGATCGGCAATGATGCTGGCCGCAAGGAAGCGGGCTACTGCGGTTTCCGTGGTGTAAGCCCCCATAGGAACCGCTCCTCCCCGCCAAAGTTCCCGGGAACTGGCATATCCTGAAAAATCTACAATCCCTTCTTGTTGAGAAGTGCAATAAAACCGGACCCCTCGCCGCCTGCCCACGGTGAACACCCGCTTCAGGGAGTAAGGTCCTTCCCGAAATCCCGCGGTCCCTGTATCGTAGAGTTCAAGAAAAAAAGTTCTCACCCCTTTGTCTATGAGGCAGGTGAGGTAATCGGAACGAAGCCCAGGATAGATCCGGGTGACGCACATGGTATTAACCGCTTCCTCAAGGAGTTGGCATAAGACATAACGATCCGCTTCCAGCGGCCCGGTGAGTAAGGAACTGCCGAAAAAGACCGGGACCCCCATGTTCCAGTTCCGAAATCCGTCCACGCCGATCCGTTCAAATTTGAGATTCAGAGGAGATAAGACTTTTCCTCCATGTACCACATAGACCCCCTTGGGCTTACTCAGGGCCAGGGTAACTGCCTTTCTCATGGTCCGAGCTGCCTCAGAAGAAACCCCTGGAGGAGTGGAAGAAGCAGCCAGGACAATAGGGGCGTTTGCATCCGCGAACAACCAGTACAGCAGGGGAGCGGTGTAGGGCAGAGTATCAGTGCCGTGGGCAACCACAATACCATTGGCAGTTCCTGAGTTGAGTTTATCCGCAATGGTCTCGATCAGTGAGGCCCAGTCTGCAGGGACGATCTCTTCTGACAGGATCCGTCCTACTTGGATGGATTCATAACGGATCTTGGAAGGGTCAATCTTATCGTCCAGAGAGGCGGTGTCTCCGTATTTCGTAAAAAGTTCCCGAAGGACCCGTTCATCACCGATCTCTACCGTCCCCTCTTCTCCAAGCCGGCCTGAGATGGCCCCTCCCAGGGAGAGGACATACACTAAAGAAACGGATAGTTGTGCTTTAAGCACTTCTTTAACCAGGGTGGGTTCAGCGAGACCACTGGTTTCCTTCATGATGATCCCCGTGAGAAACTGAATGGGTCCTGCATCTCCTTCCCGGATCCGGCGCACTTCCTGAGGGTTACCTTCGATAACCGATCTTACGATAGTCTCAATGGTCTTCCGGTCGGTAAGCTGTTCCCAACCCCGGTCTTTGATAAGCCTTTCAGGGTCCTGATCCGTCTCAATGACCGCGGTGATCACCTGTTTGGCCATACTTCCGTGGATCCGTCGTTCTGAGAGCAGCCGGAGGATCCCGGCAAACCGTTCTGGCCATAGCGGGGTATTGGTAAGGGTAAAACCCAGACGCTTCGTTTCCTTGAGTACATACGAAGCCAGCCACTGGGCGACTTCCTTAGGGGCCGCTCCTTGGGAACAGGTCTGCTCAAAATAGTCGGCTCTGCTGGTTTCATCACAAACGAATTCCGCTTGAAACAGGGTAAGGCCCTGGGTATCCATGAGGCGGTTTCTCCGGGCTTCCGGCAGTTCCAGGGTAAAATTATCCAGCGCTTCCAATATCTCCGGTCCAGGCCTGAAGGGGGGAAGAGCTTCCAGGAGGATCATCGGTTTTTTGTCCTCCTGGGTTCGGCTGTGAAAAGGTTCCACGGTGTTTTTTGCCTCGTTCCAGAGGCGGCTTTCAGGAAGTACCCTTTCTCCCCGGGTTACCAGTTCTTCCTGCCGGGAAAGTTCCGCGTTCACCGCCTTGGTAACGAAGTTAAAGGAATTAAGGTTCCGCAGCTTAACCACGGATTCTGGTTGTTGGGGGTAGGGCGCTATGGCTACATAGGCGTTACAGCGGATGAGGCTTTCCAAAGGCGTACCGGGAACTAGTTCCAAGTACTGCATCCGTCTTTTCAAATCCAATAAAAAAACCTCTGCCTCTTCGCCGATTTCAAAATTCGCCCCGGTCTTGAGCCGTAGACTGGGCATACCTGCCCGGGAATAATCCATCCAGGTTTCTTGAGGGTGAAGGGGGTCCTTAGAACTTCCATGGATAAGCCGCCCTGCATCTTCTTCCAAGCGGATATCGGTAATGGGTATGTGTTTTTTCCGGCGATGGAACATGATATCCATGGCCGCATCTATCCCCAACATGAGGGACAAACGGGACAGGGCATGTCCTTCAGGCATGATCGGCGTAGCCTGGTTGCGTTCATAAGAAACCTCCTTAAGGATCCTTCCCCCCAATCCCTGGATAAGCAGATATGCTTTCCTAAGGGCCTGGAAATTGAGGACCGGAATGGCTCCAGGCTCCGCTCTGCACACCGGACAAGATATAAAGCCATGCCTTGGCTCAGAAGAAAAATCAGGGCCGCAGGAACAAAAGGCTTTACGCTTCCCCGGGAGTAAAATGCGAACCTCCAAGGAAATATAGGACTTAAACACCGATTTTACCTCACTCATGCATACGGCTCAGGTGGTTTTTTTCAAAACCTCCTGGGGTTTGAAAGTAGTTATAACAAAGATCAAATTTTTTCTAAAAAAATGTATTACTATTTAGTATATAGTACTGTATAATAAATAGGACTTTGACGCAATTATGCGGAACCTGAAGTCCGGAGCCAGGCTTGAGAAGGTAGCGATGGGTGAGTCACCCGGATCCTTGGCTCAAGTAACCTCACGTGTTGAGGTTCGATTGTATCGGGCACACGAACATAAGGAGCTTTTGTGATAAAACGTGATTTTCCTAAGATCCATTTCTATGATCAGGACTTTGTTGATATATACGATAAAACTTGGGCATGGATTCAGGATTGCTGGAATATGGGCGGTGAAAAGAGCGTCCTTTCAGCCGCTGAAAGACCGGATGTTATGGAAATACCGGAGCAGAATCCTGAGCCGGAGCTGGTGCAGGTACCGGATGCAATGCTTTCAGGGGTACAGGAAAAGGTCAATATCATTCAGGGGAAATTTTTTTCATATCCTGGAAGTCTAGTGGTACAGCAGGCAGATGCCATTTTCTCATCTTTCTTTCTGGTATACTCAAACCGGATTTACCAGGCCCATCCTACGTTGGATATTTTTTATGAGCGTCAAGAGCCGAATGGGGCCATCCGATCCGCCTATAATATAGAAACCGGTCTTCCGGTGATGGAGGAAGATAATCCTGAAGGCTTGGGTCTGCCCCTTTTTGCCTGGGCTGAATTCAACCTCTATCATAAGTCGGCCAACAAGAAACGGGTTAAGGAGGTGCTTCCGATACTGCACCGGTATATCGAATGGATAGATTCGATCTATAAGCGACCCAATGGGCTTTATGCCGCGCCCCTGGGGGCTACCAGTATGGTGAATGCCCCTCGAGAGAACGTGGCTTATCCTATGGATTTCAATACTATGATGGCTATTAACGTGCTGTACATGTCGGCGCTGGCGGATATTCTCAACGATAAGGAATCCAGTTTTCAGTACAAACGGCAGTATTTTTCCCTGAAGACCCGGATCAATACCCTCATGTGGGATAATGAAGACGGTTTCTATTACGATATTGATAAAGATGAAAAGCGTCTTCCGGTAACAATGCTCTCTGGGTATTGGGCGCTCCTCGCGGAAATTCCCAATGATGATAAGGCAGAGCGGCTCATCCATAAGCTGCAAGATCCCCAATTCTTCGGCGCGCCCCACCCCTTTCCCTCGGTGGCGGTGAGCGATCCTTCTTTTGACGAGACCGGAGGGGGGTATCGGGGCTCGGTGTTTCCCCATCTCACCTTCATGGTGATCAAAGGGCTTGAACGGTACCAGCGTTGGGATCTGGCCCGGGATTGCGCCATTCGGCACCTGTATTTTGTGCTGGATTCCATGAGCCCTGATGGGCCCAATCATAATCATACTCCCAATCATCACAAGGGAAATCTCTGGGAGGCCTATCTTCCCTTAAAAGAGGGGCCTGCTCAATGGCCGGACCGGCCGGATTTCCCCCGGGTGCAATACCTCACCTATGATGCGCTTTCCACGATTTGCCTGACTATCGAAAACATCGTGGGGCTTTTCATATCCCTGCCCCGGAAGACCGTAGACTGGATTATTCCCAATTTGGAGATCATGGGGGTGGAGAACCTGTCCCTGAAAAAGAATATGATCACCATTTTGTCTAATAAGAGCGGGAGGGGCTGGGAAATTCACATGGAAAGTGAGAAGCTGTACTATTTTACCATTAATATCTTAGGGAAGAAAAAAAAGACCCTTCCCATTCCCTCGGGAAAGTGCTCCATGCTGATCGACAAGCTGTAAAAGCACGAACTCTCAGGTTGTAAACAAAAGAAAGGGCAATTCATATTCTTAGATAAGCCGGTTACCCTGGCAGGAAACACTGGAACCAGGAGGTCTGAGAGCCGCGGGAAGGGGAAATTCTCTGTCTTTCACGAGTTATAGGGTAAAAACTTACGCTATTATCCCCTGGCGTAGTATTTTCGTTTCTTTAAATAAATCGGAATGTGTTCCTGTTTTCATTTGAGCAGTTCATTGTCATATTCCCCAGGTCTTTTTCGGGTGGTATACCCCCCATTCAAAGGCAAACCACCGGGTCTCCCCGTCCTCATACCCACCCTCCAATCCTCCCTAGGGTATCACGTACAAGGCGCCCCCACGGAGCATCACCAGCCGTTCTCGATAGTATGAAGCCGACGGTACAGGTGGTATCGGCAACCAGCAGGGGTATCTTGGTATTCATGCCTCCTGGGAATCTTCCATGGGCTTGGTACTGTTTCTTAATCCCCCGCTTGCGTTTTGATGAGCCTTGACTGCGGTTGAATCCAGAGAAACGACGCTTATCTGCTTGTTTGGTATCTGCTCCTCCGGTAAAACACGAACTATCCGTTCCAGAACCTCTTTTCCGCTCAAGGGTTGACTCTAACTTACCGGGTGTGCCGGGAACCGAAGATTTCAGGGAGAACCCTCCATTTTCAACAATATATATGAGAGCGTTAAGAAACGGGATAGTATCGACTTTTACGTTTCCCCGTTGTTGAGGGAATAGATGCGTAATTTTTTTCCTCGGTTCTCTGTTATAATAAAACAAATGAGTTATTTTTAACCCATTGAGGGCTTGTCCTGGTTGTTTTCCGCAATAGCTTTTTTCACCGCTTCACCGACAATCCGCTCCAAATTACCCACCAAGGTATCATGGAGTCGCTCCATGGCTTCTTCAGGGGAAGGTGACACCGCAAAGAGTTGATAGGCTTCGATACCCAAAGCAGCGGCAATCCGATCCAGCACTTCAGGGGTGGGAAATTGGCGGGAAAGTTCAATCATGGCGATATATTGCGTGGAAATTTCGGCTTTTTCAGCTAATTTTGCCTGGGATATGCCGCATTTCCGGCGATATTCCTTGAGATTATTTGCGAGTATCTCCCGAAGGTTCGTCATCTTGTTTTCACTTACCACTAAGGCAATGATAAGGTCTTTAAATATATTGACAATCATTGATACATTGATTATTATTTACTTAACGTTGATTATCATGTGATTTTTCGATGAAAAAATGGGTACTATTCAGGAAATCGTCGTCTGCTCTGCTCTTGTGAGTCGGGAATGGTATGTAGGCTTTATGAAGCGCTGCCAACCCATGACGGAACAGTCTACTACGCGTTGCATAACCGGATTTTGGGAGCTTCCTTCCCGTGATAAGACAGGAAACTTACCCGTAGGGGGCCGTTAAGGCGTATACGCAAGGGGCGTATGGGAAAAGGTATGGGCCATTACAATTCCGTTGGAATTGGGTAGGTAATTTTGTAAGAACAAAGTATGGTTTGAAAAAAGCTAGTTTTTTGGGGGCTTTAGTAATCATTTTGTTGATTATGGGAATGGCGTTGGGAGGATGCGCTACAGTAAAAGCAAAAGAGGAGAATGTGGATGGTACGATAACCGTAGCATCCACAACGTTACAAAACGTAGTTCGAGTAACGGATAATAAGTTTCGTAAAAATTCGGTGAGTGTTTCTCCAGATGGGCAAAAACTCCTATACTGCGAAGCAAATGAAATCGATCCTGTGGTATCGCGGTCATTTGGGGACTATCGTATAATGCTTTTACGGGATGTAACTATTTCAGCTAAAACACCCCTCATAACAGAGCCTTCGTATAGCGGGACATGGTTTGAGGATAGTAATCAAGTTGTGTATGTAGTATATGAAGGAAATGGGAGCAAGTTGGCAAAATCCAATATCACGGGTGGCGGAAAAACATATATAGCCCGTTCAAGCGCCGGTGAGTTTGATGCAAATCCAAGCATAAATGGCGATACCCTATTGTGCGACACTTTGGTGAGCGGGAAACGCCACCTTGTGGCGTATGAAGGCGAATGGAACAGAAATAACCATATTAGGTGAAGGTGAACAGTCAAGCTGGCATCCGAGCGGTACCAAATTTGTTTTTATCCGTAGAACTGAAGAACACCGTGGAAAACAAACGTATACTCCCGCAAGCGTCTATGAAATGGACTTAAAGACGACTCAGATAACTCAAGTGTATGCCGCCGCCATAGATGAAACTAATGCTTTTGCAGAGATTTGTTCCCGTCCAAGTTATTCAGCGGATGGTAATTATATTTTATTTGCCAAAGGCAGTAATGAATATCTGGCTCCTGTGGAGAAAAAGAGTTCTGGTAATCGTGGAAAAATAGGGGGGATCAAAATCCAAGGAACTAGTTCAGAAACTCGATCCCATCTTTTTTTAATGAGAAATGATGGGACTGATCTAACTCAATTGACCAGTGGAAATGTCGATGTATATTCACCGGCATGGGGAACTAATAATGATATTTATTTTATATCTAATGTTCAAAATGCTACGGAGATATGGAAGGCGCATTTGAATTTATAACGATTGCAGGAACTGTAACCGGTACAACTGCCCTTTTAACGGCTTGATCCTAAAAACAAGAGC
>JAITAI010000214.1 GCA_031284195.1 Treponema sp. | reverse complement strand
TATGCCATCGGCATGGCCTACTTGGAACTGGGAAAATATACCGAAGCAGAGCAATGGCTCAACCGGGCAAAAGCAGTGGATAAAACCAAGGTGGCTTCAGAATACAACCTAGGCAGAATCGCCTTTGAAACCAAGCACTATGCTGAGGCCCTTACGTTTTTTGAAAAGCTCCTCAAAAAGGATCCGGTGAACCTCATGGTCCTCAAAGCCGCAGCCTATACCCATATTAAGATGGGGAATATAGAGCAGGCCGAGGCCCTATACCAGCAGGTATTAGCCTTGGCCCCGGAAAGCGCCGATGACGGGTACAATTACGCCCTGGTTCTCTATGCCATGGAAAAGTACGGCCAGAGCGAACAGGCCTTAGCCGCCTATCCCTTTGCCTTGCAGGAGAATAAGGATGTGCTTCTCCTCTTTGCCCGGGCTCAGAAAGCACAGCAAAAACCCGAGGCAGTGGATAGCTACGCCCAATGGTTTGAGGCTAATGGAGAAAAGAGCGATCCCCAGGTACGTTTTGAGTATGCCTCGGCTCTGGAAGCTGGCGGGTTCTATGCCCGGGCAGTGGAAGAATACCGAACCTTACTCAAGGAACTTCCTCAGCAGACCGTACTTTCGCAGGATCTTTCCCCCTCCCAGGTTCGTTATACCTTAGCGCGGCTCCTCTTGATCGCGGATTCTGAAAACGAAGAAGGCATCACTGAGCTCACCACGGCCATGAGGGAAGGGTTTGACGACCGGGATACCTTGGAGACCCTCATGGCAGAAGAGGGGATCTCTGAGACCCATAAAGCGGCAATCCGCCGGCTCATTGATGAAGGCCCTCATGTCGAGGAAGCCGAGACCGATACTGAAGGGGATCCTGCTTCAGCGGAAGCGTCTGAGGGTTCCTTAGATGATAGCGGCGAGGGTTGAACCGTACGGCAGGTCGCTTTCTCTTTGGTCTTGTTCTACCGTGGTATTTCAGTCCATGTTTCACTAGAAAAAAGAACAAAGGACTTGTACAAGAATAAAATGTCATGCATTGTATTCTTAATTAACTCATGTTACCCAGAGGCCCCTTTCTCCGTATGGCCCGTAACAGGAGTTACAATCCCGGAAATCAGCGTTCGGCTGGACATTTCCGTTTCGCCCTCGCCGAATGTTCCCCAAAGCCCTGGTAATTCAGCCTGGGAAACAGATTAATTCAGTTCACAGGGGAACTATCCGGGCTCTGAACAGAACGAGTTCGGCTCGGAGAGGAACTGCCGGGGGTGCTAACCCCGCAGCTCCGATTTAAAAGCCGGGAAAGATAAAGAAAGAGGACGCCGGTCTTGCGGAGTAAGCCGCATGAGTAGTAAGAGAAAAAAATGATTGTTTCGATGATACAGATAATTTTTGAGGTGCCTGAGGTGGATACTATCAAGGAGAAACGACGGATACTCCGGTCGGTAAAGGATAAGCTGCAGCGCCGGTTTCACTTGAGCGTTGCCGAAGTGGACCTACAGGATTCACTTTGCTTTGCCCAAATCGGGGGCGCCTTGGTATCCAATTCCAAAGACTTTGGTGAGACGGTATTGCATAAGGCTTTGGCTATGATAGAACAGGAAGTACCGGTTCGTATTCAGGATGTGCGTATTTATTCGGAAGCGTTTTGATTTTTTTATTTGTTATTGTTTTCTTAAAGAAAGAAGGAATATATATGAAACAGATTAAAGGGGGGTTGAGTATCCTCATCGCCGTTATGCTCCTGTTGAGTTCTTGTATTGGGGTACAGGCGGATATTACCCTGCACCCGAACGGTTCGGGTACCATGGTTCTTGAGTACCGTTTTTCCCGAATGTTGGAATCCCTGGGGAAACTGGACGGTAATGAACGATGGCCCCCGGTTCCCGTGGGGAAGGCTGATTTTGAGCGTACCCAGGAGCGGGTCCCAGGGCTTCGACTGGTGTCTTTTTCTTCAAAGGATGATGAAAAGGATCGGTACCATCAGGTCAAGCTGGAATTCGCGGATCCTGCGGTACTGGTTCGTTTTCTCGATGCCACCGGACAGCGGGCTTCCCTGGTGCAGGAACAGGGAAAGTACCGGCTTACCCTCACCTTCACCGAAGGCATGGACAAGCCGGATCCGGATCTGCTGGCCCTTTTAGAGGCGGTTTCTGCGGGGTATGTCCTCCAGGTGAACCTGTCCTTTCCAGGAGAGGGGTCCTTGAGGGTGTATGACCGGGAGGGAAGCTTCTTGGATACCTTGCCTGGAATGGTCCTGGTTCCCCAGGGAAAACAAGTTTCTTTCGCGGCTCCTCTGGGATCGGTGCTGACCCATAACCGGGGGATGAATATGGAAATAGGATGGTAGCCGCCCTCAACTAGCGCGTTTATCCGGGTTCACCAGGTTTAAAAACCGGTATATGAAGCCGACAATTTAACTATACAAAACAGGTATTGGATATGGAGCCTTTTTCAAAGGCTGACATGGTGAAAAAGCCTCTATGCAAAATACAAAAGACAGCGGTTTGAGGCTTTGTATTGTTGTGCTTTTCCGATATACTGGCCTGAATAGGAAGGGTAGAAGCTGCTTGTGAGGTGAATAGAGTTCAAGAAGTCTGGGAATTTGGTTTTATGTCCGTATAAGAGGTACGAGTTTATCGAAAATACAGAAAAACAGCGAAGCCTCCTAAAGGCCGGGGGCTTTAGTTAGGGTAGGCAGCAGGGGAAGGGCTGTTGTTTTGTACCGTCATAGCGAAGTTGTATAGGCAGACAAGTATGGATGAACTAATCATAGTTATATTAATCATGGGTAATACATTCTTGATCTTTTTTGTGGTGAAATATCTGGTAGCCCCCAGACGGATCGAGCTATTGCCTAAACTCTTAAAAGAGGGTAACGCCAAGGGGGTGATCAAATCGGCCATGTCTATTATTGCAAGACAACCTAAGAACGTAGAAGCCCATTATTACCTGGGGATGGCTTATCTGGCAGAAAATAGATCCTCCGTTGCCCTGATTGAGTTTAAATTCGTATCTCAAATGGGGGTCATCGGAAGGGCGATTCCTGAGATAGAGTTCAGACAGACCATGGCCAAGCTTTTTATCCATTGTAATCAGCCGGAAGAAGCCATTAAAGAGTACCTTTTATTGATAAAATTAGTGCCTGAAAACGCTGAATTCTATTACCAAGCGGGGAAACTCTTTGTGGAACGGAATCGTATTGATACGGCGAAGCATTATTTCTATAAAGCCGCAGAACTCAATCCTCATGACAGCCGGGTTCACTGTGAACTCGGTTCCCTTTTATATAAAGAACAGAAGACTCAGGAAGCGAAAGTAGAGTTGGAAAAGGCTATACAGGCTTCCGAGCACAATGGGCAGGCCTATTTTTATTTGGGTAAACTTCTCAAAGATGCGCAAGATTATGCCACCGCGCTCCAGACCTTTCAACAGGCCCTGCGGAGTAAAGCGTATAAGATAAAGGCCCTGATAGAACGGGGGATCTGTTATATAGCCCTGGATGCTATGGATAAGGCGATTCCTGAATTAGAATTGGCCGTCAAGACTATCGGTGATGAAACGCACCCGGATAGCCTCTATGCCCGGTATTTTATAGGTACCTGTTATGAACGGCTCAATCAAATCGAGAAGGCCATCGCTCAATGGGATAGGATCTATGGGATCAAGAAGAATTTTCATGATGTAGGGAACAAACTTGTCCAATACGCAGATTACCGCTTTGATATCCTCAAGGACTACCTGAACTATGGGGATGAGCAATTTTTGGCCCTCTGTAAGGAGCTGGTAACCAAGGGCATGGGTTTCAAAGTTCAGGAGATGAAGGGTATTCCCAATGGTAGTGAATTCATAGTCATAGAAGGGAATGCCGTTATGGATGAAAACAACCGGAATATATATCGGCTCATACGCTTGTATCGTATGTATGAACTGGTGCATGAACAAGCGATCTACACCATACTCGAAGACTTAAAACGGCAAAATATACACCGGGGCATCGTCGTAACCAATTCCGGTTTTGCCCAAGATGCCATAGCCTACGCAAAGGCTAGATCAGTGGAACTATTTGGCAAGGAAAAACTGCTGCAGTTACTTCAAAAGATCCAGTAAACAGCATATAATTTAGGGTGTATGGAGCGCTGCCGGAGTAGGTTCAACAAGGAGCAGAATCATGTATAATGAAGAACATAATAAAGCCTATAGCTCGACCAACGTATTAGCAAAACAGGGAGTTGCTGCAGTGGGCGGTATCATCGGTGGGGCCGGTCTCCTGCTCATGGGCAGCCTTCCCCCTATAGCAGGTATAGTCTTAGGGGCACTTGCGGGGATCCTGGGCATAGGAGCGCTCCTTTCCAAAGACCCGGAGGAAAAAAAGCCTGGAGCCATCATCACCGCCGCAGGGTGTTTGGCTATCGTATCACGGCTCAGTATTCCGGTGATTAAACCCTTAGCCGGAGCCTTTCTGGGATTGGGAGCGTTGGGGTTTTTCGCTATGGGTATCTGGAACGGTATCAAATTTTTCAAAGGGCTTAAGCGCAGAAGGTGAAATACTTTTTTGAAACCTATGGCTGTCAGATGAATACTGCAGAATCCGCAGCGTTCAAGGGGATACTCCGGGAACGGGGTTGGTCTGAAGCTCAAGACGGAGCAGATGCGGACCTCGTGGTCCTGAATACCTGTTCGATCAGAATCGGTGCGGAAACCCGGGTCTTGGGAAGACTGGCCCAGTATGAAGCCCTCAAAAAAAAACGCAACCTTCGTCCTTTTACCCTGGTGGTAGCCGGTTGCATGGCTTCCCGTTTAGGGGAGACCCTTAAAGTACAAGCCCCCGCAGTGGACCAGGTGATGGGAACTACCCAGGCTTCCTTGTTTCCTCGTATCTTAGAATCCCTAGAGCAGGGCCTTCCAGTGCAAACCCTAACCACGGAACCAGAAACGCAAGAAAAGCCGGTATTTTCCTTTGCCGCCTTTCACGGGGAGGAAGGGCAGTTCCGGAGTTTTATCCCTATCATGCACGGGTGTAACAACTTCTGTTCCTACTGTATTGTGCCCTATGTGCGGGGCCGGGAAGTATCCCGGGATCCCCGTTCTATTCAGGAAGAGATCCGGGAGGCTGCTACACGGGGGATCCGGGAGATTACCCTCTTAGGGCAGCATATCAATTCCTATCAATGGAAATCGGGAAATCCTGGGGAAACCCTTGATTTTCCCGGACTCTTGGAATTAGTCGCCTATGAAGCTGAAAAAAACGCCATTCCCTGGGTCCGGTTTTTATCGAGTCATCCTAAGGACTTTTCTTCTGAAGCCATCCGGGTCATGGCGACCCACCGGGTGTTTTGCCGGCATCTGCATCTCTGCGTCCAGCATGGTTCCAATGCAATCCTGGCCGCTATGAACCGGGGCTATACCCGGGAAGCCTATCTGGAATTGGTAGCGGAAATTCGAGAAGCCATGCCGGATATGAGCCTTTCCACGGATATCCTCATCGGCTTCCCTGGTGAAACCCAAGCGGATATGGAACAGACCCTGTCATTAATGGAAACGGTAAAATTTCTCTACGCCTATATGTACCATTACAACCCCCGGGAGGGTACTGCGGCCTTTACCTTCCCTGACCGTATTGGTGAAACAACTAAACGGAAACGGCTTGCCCAAGTTATTGCATTGCAAAAGGGGCATACACTAGAATTATTACAGTCACGTATTGGTTGCCGGGTAAAGGTCTTGATTGAAGGTATTTCCCGGAAAAATGCCAATGAATTATTGACCCGCACGGAACGGGATGAAATGGTGGTTGTTCCCGGCAGCCCTTCGCTGATAGGTTCTTTCGCCGAACTACGCCTCAACTCCCTCCGGGGAAATACCTTCCGTGCAAAGGAGTTATCTGTATGCCCTTACGATTACTCGGATTCATTATAATCCTGGTTGTTTTTCTGCTGTTCATTACCTTGAATTTGGAAAACCGCTGTGATATCCGGTTTTGGGTTACCGAGACTGCGATCCTGCAGAAAGTGCCGGTGTATTTAACGGCTTTTTCGGCTTTTGTGGCCGGTATGCTTTGTGCCTTTCCCGTCATGTTTTTACTGTATTTTAAGAAAAGAAAACGGGAAAAGGACCCCACCGGGAACCGTACTTTGGAGAGCAAAAAGAAACCGGGAAAGTTCCGCAACGAGGAAGGGGAGGAGGGTACGCCTGGAGCGTACTAGGAGTCTATCGAGGAAAACGCCGGGATACAGCCGGGGACTACCTAAGAAAGAGATTTCGTATAGAGCAGAGGTTTGTATGAACGTGCCCTATAGGGTCAAAATCCAGTCAACAGTGGTGAGAGGCGGGATGCTTGTACTGTGGGGACTGCTGTTGGGAGTCATGGGAAGGCTGGAAGCCGGACTGTATGCCCAAAGTTCCGCTCATATCCTCCTGGCAGATGAAATGCGACGGCTTGAAGAAACCGTAAAAACCTCCAAACGCTCCTCAAGGGAGCAGCAGGAAGCTTTCATACGTTTGGCCCAGATCCTCCAGCTTACCGGGAACTTTGAGGGGGCAGCCAAGGCTTGGAAAGATGCAGCCCTGGCGGATTCGCAAAACCAGCATGACACGGCCTTAGTGGAGGGGGCTTTCTGTCTGGTTGCGTTGGGAGAAATGGACCAGGCAGAAGCCCAAGTAAAGCCCCTCTTGCAGAACCCGCACCCCGGTACCCGGCTTAAGGCCCGATATTTGCACGCCCAGATCCAAGCCTTTCGATCTGAAGAACTGGCGCCCTTACGTGCCCTCCTGGATGATTCCGACTATGAGCATTATAGGCCGGGCATATACTATACCCTTTGGAAACTATCTGCTATAGAACTATACAAAACCAGGCTCCTTTCCACCTATCCCCAAAGCCCGGAAGCCCGGATTGTTACCCAAGGGGCTTCCACCAGCGGACCGGTAAGCCCTTTGCCCTTGGCCTTATGGTTGCTTTTTCCCGGACGTGAGCAGGTAACCTTGGCAGCCCCGGTACAGGATGTACCGGGAAATTCCGTCCGTACCACCGTGAATAAGGAAGCCAAGGTACTGCAGACCGGTCTTTTCAGTAGGGAAGCGAATGCCCAGACAATGGCGGCACAGCTTAAAGCCGCGGGTTTTGAAGCCACGGTTGCCCCACGAGTGGTAAAGGGAAAGTCCTATTGGGCGGTAACGGTTCTTCCCGGGCTGGATATACACAAAACCATGGTCCAATTGCAAGAAAAAGGCTTTGAGTCCTTTCCGGTTCTTTAGGGGTCCACAAGCCCTATGGTTTTATTTGGGTAGGTTCCTGGAATTTTTCTTATGGTTTATCCTGCCTGACCCTACCCTTAATCTATAGGCTAGGCTATACTAAACGCATAAGGAGAAGTTACCATGCATGAAATACAGGTTACCTTTGCTGATGGCCGTTCCCTTACCTGTCCGTTCGGAACCCCGGCAGAAACTTTAATCGAACATTTTGGAATAACCTCTGGGAAATTAGCGGCAGTTAAAGTCAACAACGAAATCCTTCCCCTTTCTGAACCTCTTGAGGTGAATGCCCAGGTGGAACCGGTGTCCTTGGAAAGTCCTGAAGGGATGATGATATACCGGCGTTCTCTGGCGTTCCTGCTTGCTATGGCCGCACAAAAATTATTTCCCGAACGAAAACTCTATGTAGGTCATTCCCTGGGCAACAGTTATTACTATACTTTTTTGGTGGGAATCACCGCCAAAAAGGACATTGAATCCCTGAAGCTGGAAATGAGGGCCTTGGTTGAAGCAGACCTCCCTATAACCGTGCACCTTATGGCCTATACCGAAGCCCTGCGCCTCTTTGAAAAAAACGGACAAACCGATACTGCCCTGCTTTTGGATGAACGGAGCGATTCCAAAGTACAGATCAATGGATGCAAGGAATTTACAGACCTCTACATCGAAGCCCTCGTACCCCGTACAGGTCTTCTTACCGTCTTTGACCTTATCCCTTACCAAGGGGGCTTCCTCCTCTGTTTTCCTGGAATTGGACAGGGTATTACCCTGACGCCCTTTGAAGATAGTCCTATCATTTTCTCAGTGTATAATGAATACAAGAAATGGGGCCGCATCGTGGGACTGCATGCAGTAGGTCATCTTAACCGGATCGTCCGGGAACGGACCATCAAAGACTATATCAGGATCGCCGAAGCATTCCAGGCAAAGAAATTATCTGACATCGCGGATCTCATCTATACCAGAAAAGAAAGCGTAAAAATGGTGCTTATTGCCGGGCCTTCCAGTTCCGGGAAAACCACTACGGCAAAACGGCTTTCTATTGAGCTTAAGGTAATGGGAATTGAACCTATTGCTATTGGACTAGATGATTATTATGTGAACACCGATAAAACTCCCCGGGATGAGAAAGGTGAACCGGACTACGAATGCCTCGAAGCCCTGGATATCCCCTATTTCAATCAACAGCTCCTGGATATTTTTAACGGGGAAGAAGTAACCCTACCCCTCTATGATTTTAAGACCGGCCGTCGCCGGGAATCAGGAGGCAGGAAGATCCGTCTTGGACGACGGACCGTACTGATTATAGAGGGTATCCACAGCCTTAACGATGCCCTTACCCCTCAAATCGATCGGGATACCCAATTCAAGTTGTATGTTTCTGCTTTGACCCAGCTTAACTTGGATGATCACAACCGGATCCCCACCAGTGACCATCGGCTCCTGCGGCGCATGGTCCGGGATTACCAGTTCCGGGGAACCAATGCGGTAAATACCATTAAGATGTGGCCCAGTGTACAGCGGGGGGAACGGCGGTATATCTTTCCCTTCCAGAACGAGGCGGATGCGGCCTTTAACTCCGCCTTGAGTTATGAGCTATCGGTATTGAAATTCTACGCCGAGCCGCTGCTCCATTCGGTGAAACCCAATAACCCCGAATATGCCGAAGCAGTACGGCTCCTTTCCTTCCTCAAAAACTTCGCTCCCATTCCTCCTCAATATGTACCAGGGCAGAGCATCCTGCGAGAGTTTATTGGGGAGAGTGAGTTTAAGTATTAATAGGTATGGTACCTGAAACCCAGGGGTCTGGAGAGGGGAAACCAGATCTCTCGAACCCCCGGCTCATTCTGGATGAAGCAAGGGGTATGCTGGTATTGGAGTTTGATACTGGTCTTGATGCTCAAGCCTTTGCTCAGCTAAAGCTGGCCCATCTCATCACCGAATCAGGGTACATGGTTACCCCAGATGGTTCATGGACACCCTGGAAACCCCTAGGAGTACGGGAACAGCACGGAACCATGTGTATCTGGGGACCAGCCTTTACCGGAGAAAGGCTGGATATCCTCATGACAGATGATACCCGAAAGGATCAGGCCTTGGATGCACTGCGGTATTGGATCCGGGCATGTCTTCTCTTGGAAGCCCAGCAGTGTCTTCCTGCTCCCTGGCCTGCAGGGGCCATTATTGCACCTTCGGGCGAGACCCTGTTCCCTCCAGAAAAACTCCTCCAATACAGTATTAAAGCAATGGGACAGGAAACATGGTTTAAAGGGGTCGAGCGGTATGTTCATCCGGATCTCTCAGGAATTGAGGGGACGGTTTTTACCACCGGGGCCATGTTGTACCGGATATTTTGTGGTTCACCGCCCTTCCCCAATACAAACCCGGAGATCCTCCATAAAGACATACGGGAAGGGGTTTTTCTACCTCTCAGGCTGGCGGCTCCCGGATTAGATGCCAACCTGGCGGTTCTCATAAGCCGAGCCCTGACGCTCCTTAAGGAAAAGCAAGCGGTACAGGCCCCCCTGATCCTGAGCGCCTTAGAAGACTTGCTTGGGCCTCCAGGTTCCGCTACCGTAGCATCCTACCTGCATGAGATCGATCCAGCGGAACAGGCGCGGCTCGCCCTGGAAAAAGAGCGGTTTACCAAACAGCATACCCTGCAGGTAAAAGCTAAACGTTTTATTCATCGGAATAGTATGCTCCTAACGGGAATATCCATTGCTATACTGAGTCTAGTTCTTATGATCTCGAATGTGATCTCTGACCGGGCAAATAGGCCCACCACTCAAGGGATGGGTCCCCAAGAAGTGGTGGAGACCTATTATCAATCCATGGGAACCCTGGATCATATACGGATGGACGCCTGTGTTATGCCCAAGACCGGAAAGGATGACATTGATATGATTACCAATTTCTTTGTAATCACCCGTGTTCGCCAAGCCTACGAGGGGAATATACCGGGGATCTTATCTGCCCAAGAATGGATCAATGCAGGTTCTCTGCCTACAGCGGCGGCTATTTTTGGCGTCTCGAATCTTCGTCTTGAGGGGATTGACCAAGATGAAAGGGATGGGGAAGTATCTTTTGCGGCTTCGTACCTGCTCTGGCTTCCTGGAACCTTCCGGGACCCTGATGATTCAGGACAAAGGGAACCCGGTTCTGAAACCTCTGAAGCAGCAGGTCTTCCTTGGAACATTTCCCGGAGGGATCTTATTCGGCTTACCCATTACCACGGG
>JAITAI010000008.1 GCA_031284195.1 Treponema sp. | reverse complement strand
ATAAGTCCGGTGCTATAATAAGGGTGGCTTCCTGTAATACTTCGCTAAATTTATCAGCTTTTTCCTTCTGCAGGAGAATTTCCATTGCCCCACAGACATCAATTGATCCTGTCATCTATTCCTATCATCGCGAACCAATTTTACATAATCTACACCTTTTACCTCTTGGGGTATATTCCGGGAAAATGTCCTTTCTACAGCACGTCTTCTTCGTTCCTTATTTGATATTGCTTCACCAAGTCCTTTTTTTATGAGCATAATTGTCTGTTGGGCTATTGTTCTATTCTGCCGATGAGCTTCAAATGTAAATTCCTCATAAATATCCTCAGGGAAATCTCTTACTTGCAATAATGGCATATTTTCTTTCTTCGTTTCATACAATATACATACAATTACAACCATTGTCCAGTGTTCCGGCTATAGCGAACCTGCGGTGTAACAACATTTTACCAGGGCGGATAAGCAAACCCGATGTTTGGCGTGGGAATGGCAGGCAGTAACAGGAACCTGGGGGTCTATGGGGATGTATCCGACCTCTCGGCAAGGGGCGCGATCCACTTCATCAAGGTTCACACCGGAGAGTTTATGTACGGCGGCGTCTTCGGCGATCACTCCACGGAAATATACTCCGCAGACTTCCTGGGCCAGCAGACCGATGTCTCCCTGCCATAAGGACGCCAGTCCCCTAGGCCGACCCTGGGACTTTCCCAAGCCTTCGGTGTTTGGGAAAGCTCTAGGGGAACTGCCCGGTCTTCCCCGGTAATCGAAGTAATTGAAAAGGGGCAGCCCTTCTTGAACCTTACCCCTTGATTTCCCCCGTAGATGGGAAGGACGGTTCTCAATAAGTTAAAGGCGCTCCCGTCCCCGATACAGCACATTACGCCAATCCGCTCGTACCAGGGAGCCCTGATTTACCCTAGACCCCATAAATCAATACTTCCGTGGATTTTTGGGGATCCTAGTGAGCTCCCCGGTAATAGACCCGGACCTGTTTGTAAAGCCCTTCTCCTTCACTCTTGGTTTCTACATCCGCAATATCGTTCAGAGTGGTATGGATGAGCCGGCGGTCAAAGGGATTCATCGGTTCCAGGAGGACTGAACCATGATTCTCCCGTACCCGATCCGCTACCGTATAGGCCAAGCGGACTAAAGACTCCTCCCGGCGAATCCGGTAATTCTCAGTATCCAAGATCACCCGTATATCCTCTCGACCCTGTCTTCCCGCGTAAATATTGATCAAGAGCTGGAGGGCATCCAGATTTTTCCCCTTTTTTCCTATTAAAATAGAAGAATGTTCCGAATCAATCTTGAATCCGATCTTCCGTTCCTCTCTGAAGAGGACCGACGCCTTTCCCTCATACCCCATTCGCCGGACGATACCTTCTATAAAATCAATTATCTTTTGTTCAAAATCGTTTTTGGCTTCAGGTTCGTCGAATTTTTTCTGACGGCGCTGCTCATGAGGAACGGATCGGGGTTCATCAGCTTCTTCGGCATGTGCGGAGGATCCTAAAGCGGGCTGATTTAGGTGAACCCGGATCTTAACATACCCTTTCTTGATTCTGAATAGACCTGAGCGCTGGACCTCAAGGATTTCCACATCAAAATCGTCCTTACCAAGACCAAGCGCTTCCGCTGCCCGATCGATTGCCTCTTTTTCGGTACGGCCTTCAAATTCGTATACCATATATAGACTCCTTGTGAAAGAAATTGCGTTTTTTAATTTTTTTAACGGTGAGCCCCGTTCAAAATTCGGTTGATTTTGAAAGGGGCTTTGAGAACAATAGTCTCACGTTTCCTGTTCCCCTTCTAAGCTTGCGGTTTCACCAATTGACCTGTTGAAACAGCCTCTTTTGAAAAAACGATATTTTCAAGCTTTGGTGGACCGAGCCTAAAAAACACCGGACCACTGCTTCTCTCATTACCTTGTACCTACCTCCAGGCGTACTGGAAAACTCGATGCCCCTTAACGCTTCTTCTTCTTTTTCGGTGCAATCACCGGTTCAGGATTGGCAATAGCCATACTTGCCCGCTTCTTGGCCAGATATTTATTGATAGCTACCTGTTGCACCAGAGACAAGAGATTGGAGATGATCCAGTACAAGAGTAAGCCTGAAGGCACATCATAGAGAATAAAAAAGAACACAATCGGCATGATATAGAGCATCATCTTCATCTGGGCATTGCCCTGCTGATCCGGAGTCTGGGTTATCTTGCCGTAGAGCAACTGGGAACCAACATAAATAAAGGGTAAAAGACGGATATCACTCCACCCCAGTAGGGGTAAGCGGAAAGGGGCAAAAGTAAAGATCGATTCAGGGAGGGAAAGGTCTGGAATCCAGCCAGGAATGAACAAAGCCCCCCGGAGATCGAAATGGTTGTTAAAGAGATTGTACATGGCAATGAAAATCGGGAATTGCAGGAGCATGGGAAGACACCCTGCAAGAGGGTTATACCCTTCCTTCTTGTACAATTCCGCCATTTCAGCGTTTATCTTGGCGGGATTGTCCTTGTATTTGGTCTGGATCTCTTTGATCTTGGGGGACAGAACCTGCATCCTCAGGGTCGATTCAGAACCCTTCTTGGTAAGGGGGAATAAGAGGACCTTCACCAGAAGGGTAAGAAACAGAATCGCCACCCCATAATTCGGAATAATCCGGTAGAAGAAAGTCAAAATCCACTTGAGTACCGTTTCCAAAGGCCCCAGGAAGCCGCTGGTATTGGCCACTTTGATTAAATTCATATCCCGTAGATTGAAGTCGTTGTTTCCATTGTTATACACCACCAGGGAATTCTGGTTCTTGGGACCTAAGTAAAACCGGTAGGTATCTTCGGTACGGGAGCTGTTCACCGGCAAGCGGATCACCGAGAACCGGGAAGCGCTGGAAATACCCGGTTCTGGTCTGGTGGAAAATTCTATCTCATACTGGTTAATATAGGGCAGGGCGATAAAAGTAAAGTATTTCCCCGCGATTGCCGCCCAACTTGGACGGGTCATAATCTTGAGCGGAACATGGTCGTTTACTTTTTCCTGCTTCTGTTTACCGTTGGTATAGGTATAATAGCGGCGATACTCATAACGCTGGTCCAATTTTTCAAAATAGGGACCGATCTGAGGGCCAAAGGTCAAGGTATAGGCGGATCCAGAGAAATTAAACCCCGGGGTCGAGTGGCCTCCTTCCAACTGTATGGTCAGCTCGAACATATATTCACGGGGTTTAAAGGTATAGGTTTTGGTTAAACGAAACCTACCCTCATCCGCAGCGGTTCCCATGGTAAAATCCCGGTAAAAGGCCACGGTATACTCAGATATACGAGCTACCGTAAAGTAAGACCGTACCGGCTTCGCCGTGGCATCCCCAAAGGCCAGGGTAAAGGCATGGGGCTCCTCTGCACCAGGCAGGATCATCTCTACAAACTCATTCCCTTCGGTGCCTTCCTTATGTTCCTTGAGCTTATAGGAAACCACATCTCCCCCGGCATTGGTGAGGGTTACCTGCAACAGGTCCGTGTCTATAGTCACCCGTTGCTCTGAAACCGGTCCTTCATCTACCGATTCAGTAAGATCCGTCTCTGTAGTTGTCCTGGAAACCGGCTTTTCCCGGGAAGTTCCCGGGGCAGTGGGGTCCTCGGCAGCTTCTGTAGCCACAGAAACTGAGGGCGGAAAAAAGATACCCTGTACTATATAATAACCTGATATAACGAGAACTGAAAGCACCACTGCCAGCAACGTTCGCTTTTCCATGTAACTCCTCAAGCAATTTTTAATTTTTTATTCTTTATAATTAACCGAGGCGGAAGAACCCCTACCTTGGATTTAGCGGAAAAAGCGAATTTTAGACCGCTTTTTCGGAAGGGGCTCACTCACCTTAAACAATATAAACAATAAACAAAACTAAAAAACACGCTTTTGCAACCGTTTTTTATTCAACCTACGCTGTCTTTTTGCGCATACCTACGAAAATCCCTCAATGTCTGACAGATTCCTCCAGGGCCGAAACCAGCTTCACGACAAAAGGTTATTACACCATATAACAAAATCCCGCCAACTCCTAGGGTACTGGATCGTAGCCGCCAGGACAAAAGGGGTGGCATCGGAGGAGCCGTTTAAGAGTCAATACAAAACCCCGGCATATCCCGTATTTCTGTACCGCTTCATACGCATAGGCGGAACAGCTTGGGATATACCGACAACAGGGAGGAAAATAAGGCGAAATAACCCCCTGATAAAACCGGATCACCCACAACACCAGCGTCCGCGCCACTACCACCTGCCTGATGAAAACTCCCTGTTGTTCATGAACCATGATTCATTTTCCATATAAATCGGCTTTAGAAAACAATCGTTTTACCTGTTCCATCCGGGCTGCAAAGGTATCTTTACCCGGATACACCAGCAACACCACATCATACCCCGGCTTGAGGGCATACCCTATATGACGGTATGCTTCCCGGCCAAGTCGCCGAGCTCGATTCCGCTCTACTGCAGTCCCAAATTTACGAGAAAAAGTAAAGGCAATCCGGTTATGGGACAAACCATTGTGTAACACAAACAACTTCGCGCCAAAACAGGTAACACCCTGACCCTTGCGAAATACTTCCCGGATATCGCGCCTTCCCTTTAAGCGTTCCGCCCGCTGAAACCGAAAGGATACCTTCTCTTTTCCTTCGGAAATACCTTCCTCCAAGAGAAGGCATCCTTTCTTTTGAAAAGGCCCAAATCCCAAGGCGCATCCTCCTTAATAAGGCTTTTTTTCGTCAGAAACACTCAATTTAAGCCGGCCCTTTGCCCGCCGGCGCTTTAAGACCAGCCTACCTCCCCGGGTTTTCATTCGGGCCCGGAATCCGAATTTCCGGTTGCGCTTCACTTTACTAGGTTGATACGTCCGTTTCATTGAAACAGCTCCTTACTTCGATATTAAACATTTATCATAGAAGAAGTACTACATTAGGTCAATATAGCGGTGGAGTAAGTGCAAGGTCAACGTATATACAATTCAGCCGGTTTCAAAATGTCAAATTGTGAAACCGCAACCTTAGATGTAGATGTAATGGAAAGAAAAAAACTGGTTGATAAAACGACCTGGTACATAGAATAGTCCCATCCTATACCGTCCGTAATCGACTTTTTCAAACCGAGCAAGGCTCCGCGGATCGAATAGAACCAGGTTTATCCCTTATATAGAAGTCATGGTTATCACCCTACTGGCGTGATGGCTTTCACCAAAAGCTAGAAAACTATCGAGAAATACGAAAAAACCCCACGAAACCTGACCTGTTGAAAAAAATCAAACTTACCCACAAGGATACTTCTGAGAACTGGGCCTATCCGCATTGCCCTGGAGCCTTTCCGGTGTATTCCCGCAGCTAGATGCGGTCACGCTTAATTTTCTTGGTAGTAGTCATCTCCATTGGCTCGTCGAGGATGCTTGTTTTTTCGATCCGCTGATACGGGAGAAGCCGCTGATTCACTTCCGAGATAATCTGGTTTATCCGGGTACTTATCGATTCCTTAGTCCCGCTCGATGCAGCCTCAGGGAGATTCTTGAAAAAATCAGGACTGGGATACACCAATGCCTCTATGCCTTCAGACTTCATCTTTTTATTCAGTATAAAACCCCGGACCAGAACCTGATCAATTTCTTCAAAAAGCTGGAACTCATTTTCTATTTCTTCAGGATAGACGTTTTTGCCTCCTTCAGTAACGATCATGTTCTTGGCCCTGCCTGTGAGGTACAGGTACTGTTCGCTGTCCAGATAGCCTAGATCCCCGGTCTTGAGGTAGCCATTTGGCGTAAAGGCGGCAGCGGTCTCCTCAGGCATCTGGTAATACCCCTTCATGACCATAGGGCCTTTCACGATGATTTCACCGATACCCCGTTCATCAGGGTTAAGGACCTGCATATCCACCTGGGGAATGATCTTGCCCACGCTGGTTTCTTTATAATGTTCCACTGGGTTAAGATTGATGATAGGGGAGGTTTCAGTTAGGCCATAACCCTGGATGAAATCCAGCCCCAACTGGTTGTATTTCCTAAAAACACTAGGCGCCAAGGGTCCCCCTCCGCAGATACAGAGCCGCAAGGTGGAAAGGGAAGCCTGACGCAGCACCACGCCAAAGAGCTTTTTCCCGGGATTAACCTTAAAGACTTTTTTGATAAGCCCTGAAATCCCCATCAAAACGGAAATAAATCCATACACTACAGGCCCTTTTTCTTTGAGTCCCCGTAGGATCCCCGCTAGGAGCTTGTTAAAAAGCATGGGAACCCCCAGGAACATGGTGATCTTAGCCTCCTTGAGGTCCCGCAAGATCGCCTTAGTAACCATTCTTTTGCCAAAGACCACTTCCGCACCGGTGGATATAGCTTCTATCAACACGGCTAGCATGGTATAGGAATGATGAATGGGGAGGAGGGCGTAAAAAACATCCGTAGACAGCACGGTCAGGTTCCCCTGGGCGAGGTAACAGTCGGAAACCAGATTCTGATGGGTCAGCATGACCCCTTTGGGAACCCCAGTGGTTCCTGAGGTAAAAAGGATCGCCGCAATGTCCGTTTCCGTTCCTTCCTGGATTTCCGCTTCTGGTCCATCCAATTCGTAAAGGTAAGGACTTATCCCCTTTTTGAGGGAAACTATGCCGGTTAAGGCCCCGGGATTGCTCATAAAGAAGGGGTATTTTTCCTCGTCCACAAAGAGGATCTTGGCATGGGAGGTTCTGAGGAGTAAATCAATTTCCTCGTTTTTCAGTTGATAATCCATGGGGACCACAATGGCGCCGGCAAAAAGGATACCCAGGTAGGTTAGGGTCCATTCAGGGGAATTTTTACCGCTTACCGCTACGGCGTCTCCTTTACGGATCCCTTGGCTATGAAGCCACCGGGCAAGGGCCTCTATGATACGTAATGATTCCTGATAGGTGAGACTGATACGGTCCGGCTCATAAATGGTAAAACAGGGCCGTGATCCATGCCGGGAGACGGTGATCCTAAACATCTCTGGCAGGGTGGGCCATAGGCCGTTAAATGCCTTACCCCGGAACTCATCTAAAAAAGCCCAAGGCGTAGGCGCAGAATTTTTTTCTATCATGTAGTCACCTCTTTATTGTATGACCAGGACTCAGTCTCATGGTTGCAGGGATAGGTATAAAAGTCTTGGTTTTTATGGTGAATTCGACCGCTCCTGGTACCGGTAAGATGTGGAGGGCTCGTCCTCTAAATCAATGGGAAGTAGTTTTTGCAGAGGGGCTTGATACGCAGGATATTATGAGTTAAAAATACCTTAAGATACTATAATGAAAACCATGAGAAAAATAAAAATAGGTAAAAATTGTTTGGGGTGTATTCCCCTTTTGATCCTCTGGGTTTCCTGTTCTGCCCAGGTGCAGGGTTCTTTGCACTTGGACGGCTCGGCGGATCTGATCCTCCAGGCTTCCTTGGAGCCCCGTATGGCTGCCCTCATCCGCTCCTTATCCCGTTTGAGTGGGGGTTCATCTCGTTCAGAGCAGGTTCTTGATGCCGCTACCATCAGTAAATCCCTGGCGTCTGCTCCGGGAATCAAATCCCTGGTCCTCCGTAACCAGAATCCTACTACTATTGAAGGAACCATCAGTATCCTCAAGGTGGATGCCTTTCTTGCTGTTCCAGGAAGCCCGGGGAATAGTAACTTCATCACCTATGAACAGACCCATGCCGGTGGGAGGCTGCGGATCGCCCTAGACCGCAGTTCAAGCCCTCGGATCCTTACGCTGCTCTCACCAGAGGTGAGAGATTACCTGTCTGCTCTCATGGCTCCGGTGGCCACCGGGGAAAGCCTCTCCCAGAAGGAGTATTTTGCCCTTATCCAGTCTATATACGGGAAGCCCCTGGCAGATGAGATTACCGCAGCCCGTATTCAGGTTACCATCGATTTTCCTGGATCCATCAGCACTATCCAGGGAGGCCGTGCTGCTGAAAACCGGGCTGCATTTACCATACCCTTGGGGGATATGCTGGTCCTGGAGCATCCTTTGATATATGAGGTGTTTTGGCAGTAATCACATAAGCCCTTTCTTTAAGAAAACCTGCAAGATAAAGCCATAGCATTTGAAGCTGTTTCAAAACTTTAGTTTATAAGCAGCCTCATTTGTTAATGCTATAGCCTATGTCAGAAGCCTGTCCCGAATCGCCGAACCCTGTGGGGGGGTCTACATCGGGGGATAATTGCGTTTGTTTTTTGAACTAAATCGTTATTTTGTAAAAAATACGAATTTCTAGGACTTTATCCTGGAAAACCTGAAGAATATCCTGGATAATATATTGTAAAATGAGGGTAAAAGTTTCATATTACAAGAAAGTATATACAGGTTTTGTTTATGAGCCATTTTCAAAACTCGGTTGGTGTGGAAACTTCGTTTCCGATGAAACGGGCTTTGGGAAAAGGGGTCTAAAGCCTCCATTTCCCCTTAAATCTAAGGTTGTTGTTTCACAATCTGATATTTTGAAATAACTTCTATACAGAGGAATATGTTACAGAGGAATATGCTGTGTAAGCATGAGGTTCTGTTAAAAGGACATTGAGCTTACTATGCAAGAACAAGTGAGGTAAAAATATGAAACTCAGTACGAGACTTACTATAATCAACGCTTTGTTGACCATCATGCTTATTACTGTCATCGCTATCGTCATATTAAGCAGGTCCATTACGCTCCAAAGAAACGCCGCTATGGAAAATACGAATAACTTGGCCAGTTCTATTGCCAAGGATATCCAGGCCAGGTATCAAAACTACGTGCAAGTGGCAAAAACCCTGTCTCAAATCATGAATAGCTATCAAACGGTGGCTCCAGACCTCCGCCGGGTACGTTATCAAGAGATCCTTTCCGGCGTGTTTGAGTCCTACCCTAATTTTGTAGGCATTTATACCCTCTGGCAGCCCAATGCCATAGACGGCCAGGACGCGGAATACGCCCATGCCGAGGGGGCCAGTGAAACCGGTCAGTTTATTCCCTATTATACGAGGGAATCAGGTCGCATAGAATTCAATGCCTATACCGAATACCAAAAGGCCCTCAGCAGGGTTTCCGAAGAGGATATGATTTCCAATCCCACTTTTCGGATGATCAATGGGAAAGAAACCTTGGTCATAGACATTCAGGTTCCCATTATCCGGCCTGACAAGGTGATTGTGGGAATAGTGGGTATTCAACTGAATATTGATAATTTACAGCCCCTCATTGAGTCCATCAGGCCATACGGTACCGGTCATACTACGGTATATGGCAATGATGGTACCATAGCCGCTCACTACCATAAAGAACAGCGGGGTACCTACTTCCAGGAAACCTCCGTGCAGGTCTTAGGGAAAGACGGGGTTACGACGGTCCTCAATTCTATACACAACGGTAACCCTGCTACGGTGATCTCCAATAACCTCATCTTGGTGAGTTATCCTTTTTATCTAGGAACTTCCACCAGTGCCTGGACGGTGATAAGTTTAGCCCCCTTGAAAACGGTACTGGGACCGGTGTATGCCCTCATACAGTTTAGTATCATCTTCATTATTGCAGCGGGTATAGCCGCGGCGATTATTATCTTCTTGACCTCTAACACTCTGGCAAAACGGATCGTCCGGGTGGGGGATATGATGAAGGATATTTCAGAAGGAGAAGGGGACTTAACCAAGCGGCTGACCATTCTTGCTCGTGATGAAATCGGCTATATGGGGATCCATTTTAATGAAACCCTCAATAAAATCCACAACATGGTGGTGAATATCAAACAACAATCCAGAAGCCTGGCGAATATTGGTACTGAATTATCCGCTAACATGTCCAAAACCGCAGCGACCATTACTGAAATCGCTACCACCATCCAGAACATTAAGAAGCAAACCAACAATCAGGCCGGGAGTGTAAACCAAACCAGCGAGACCATGAGAAACATCATCGCGAGGATGGAGCAGCTTAACCAGCATATTGAAACCCAGTCCGGCCATATCACCCAGTCTTCAGCGGCCATTGAACAGATGCTGGCGAATATCGCCTCAGTTACCCAGACCCTGGTGAAGAACGATGAGAATGTCAAGAAGCTCTCTCAGGCTTCGGATGCGGGCCGTACTGGGCTGCAAGAGGTATCTACGGATATTCAGGAAATCGCCAAAGAGTCCGAAGGACTTCTGGAGATTACCGCAGTGATGGAGAATATTGCCAGTCAGACGAATCTTTTATCCATGAATGCGGCTATTGAGGCGGCTCATGCAGGAGAATCCGGAAAGGGGTTTGCGGTGGTAGCGGATGAGATCAGGAAGCTCGCAGAGTCCTCCAGTGAACAGTCAAACACCATAGCCAGCGTTCTTAAAAAAATAAAAGGGTCCATAGATAAAATAGCCCTGTCTACAGATGCGGTGATTGAGCGGTTTGAAGCTATTGACCGGAGTGTGAAGATCGTATCCGATCAGGAAGAATGGGTACGCAAATCTATGGAGGAACAGGGAACGGGGAGTAAGCAGATTTTGGAGTATATCGGCAAGCTCAATGATATAAGCGAGATTATTAAAGCGGATTCAGGGGAGATGCGGACCGGGAGCCGGGAGATCCTATCGGAGAGTAAAAACCTTGAGATGATCACCAAGGAAATTAACCAGGGGATGCAAGGGATGGCCAGTGGGGCAGAGGAGATCAACACCGCGGTCCAGCGGGTACATGACTTGAGCGGAGAGAACAAGCGGCATATTGATGTACTGGTCGATGAAATCTCCAAGTTTAAAGTAGGGGACTAAGCAAGCAGTACTTCCTGGGGGTGGAACCTTAAAGAAAAAGGAATGGGGAAGCCCCCAAAAACAAAGCTCAGTGCTTATGGGTCTCGTCAAGTACCCATAACAAGACCCACAAATATTCCTTTTCTAGAACCTTTGAGGGGGAGTACTCTTTTTATAAGGAAACCCTGTTCATATTTTAAGCCCGTAAGCTAATGTCTTCATGTACCTGCCTCTTACCATAGCCAAGGCGCCGAAGGGGATCTACCGGTTTATTCTAAGCAGCAGACAAGCCCAAATACCGAGGATCCCTAGGTAGCGAAACAGAATACCCTGCAGAAATTCTACGAACTAAAATGGGTGGTAGACCAAGCCTTTGCAATTATCCAGCAGTTTTAAGGTATAGATAGAACCTTTTTAAACCCAAGCTCAGGGCTGACCTGGGCTCTGACGAAAAAACGGTGAAAAAGCTAGCCAAAGGACTGGCTTTTTTCATAAATTTAGGTTGGATACTTTTTCACAATTTGACCGTTGGAAAAAGTGGGGATATATAAAAAATTTGCTTGCGTTATTTTATGAGAGGATATAAAATAAGGTTTAATGGTTCATGCTGGGAAGGTTGTACAAGACATTTCTCTATAAATTCTTATGCGCTGAACCGTTGGTCTCACTCAATGACCTTAATCTACAGGTCTAACGTAATGGCCTATCAATTCCTTGGTCTCACTCAATGACCTAAGCATATAAAAATCTCATGGTTGAACCATTTTCAGTATTAGGGAATGGAGCAGTCCTATCTTGACGGACAATTTTAATTACGAATGGAGGTATGTATGACAACAGCAGGTGGAGCGCTTGCAAAGGACAGGGGTTCTCCTGGGGACCTAGAATTTCCTCAGGAACTGATCTCATTCATTGATGAATGGAAAGTAAAACCCGGTAGTCTCATTATGATTCTACATAAAACCCAAGAAACCTTTGGCTATATTTCCCGTCCCGCTGCGGAAAAACTCGCGATGCTTACCGGGATTCCTATGGCACGGATCTATGGGGTTATCACCTTTTATCATTTCTTTAAGACCACCAAACCGGGAAAGCATAAGATTTCTATATGTCTCGGAACTGCCTGTTACCTTAAGGGAGGAGGGGACCTTATTGAAGAAGCGCAGCGTCTTTTAAGGATTACCGGGGGAGAAGTTACTGAGGATGGATTATTCTCCATCGATCCGGTTCGGTGTGTTGGTTGTTGCGGTCTTGCACCGGTTATAACCGTGGGAAGTGAGACCTATGGGAAGATGACGAAAGGGCAGCTTTCCGAGGTAATCGAAAAATACAGAACCCGAGGTTGAGGAGGAAAGTATGGCAAACGTAAGCTTGGAAGAACTGCGGAAACTCAGGGATTCTGAAAAGCGAGCATTTAGAAAGCGGGAAGGCTGTACTCATTACATCCTTACCTGTGGCGGAACCGCCTGTCAGTCCAACAAAGGGGTCGAGATCTATGAGGGCTTGATCGCTGAAGCGGAGAAGCAGGGGGTTAAAAATAAGGTACAGATCATTAAGACCGGCTGTTTCGGATTCTGTGAAAAGGGACCGATTGTCAAGGTGCTTCCTGATAATTCCTTTTATGTAGAAGTGAAACCCGAAGATGCCCAGGAAATCATCGCCGAACAGGTGGTCAAGGGCCATGAGGTATCCCGGCTTCTCTACAAGGATCCTTCTGGAAAAGAGCAGGTCAAAGGTTCCGCAGAAGCCAGTATCGGATTCTATCAAAAGCAATTCCGGGTGGTATTACGGAACTGTGGACTTATTAACCCTGAAGATATTAAAGAATACCTAGCCACCGACGGCTATATCGGTCTTGAAAGGGTCCTGTTCGAGTTAAAGCCCGAAGAGGTTATTGAAGAACTCAAAAAATCCGGGCTTCGGGGCCGGGGGGGCGCGGGCTTCCCCACTTGGATCAAGTGGGATACCACCCGCAAGGTACAAGGGGATGTGAAATACGTGGTCTGCAATGCCGATGAAGGAGACCCCGGTGCTTATATGGACCGGTCTACCATCGAAGGAGACCCCCATTCCATCATCGAAGCCATGACCGTCTGCGGTAAGACCATCGGCGCAAACCAAGGTTTCGTCTATATCCGGGCAGAATACCCCCTAGCGGTTCACCGCCTGGAAATCGCCTTGGCCCAAGCCAAGGAGTACGGCCTTTTGGGTAAGAATATCCTCGGATCCGGTTTTAATTTTGACATTGAAATCCGTCTAGGTGCCGGAGCCTTTGTCTGCGGTGAAGAAACAGCCCTGCTCAGATCCCTAGAAGGACTTCGGGGTATGCCTACGCCCAAGCCGCCTTTCCCTGCATTCCAGGGGCTTTGGGCAAAGCCCACGGTGATCAACAACGTGGAAACCTTTGCCAATATCCCGGTGATCCTAACCAAGGGCGGTTCCTATCTTTCAGGAATTGGTACGGAAAAGTCCAAAGGTACCAAGGTATTCGCCCTGACCGGCAAGATCAATAACTCCGGCCTTGTGGAAGTCCCCATGGGAACCACTTTGCGGGAGATTATCTTTGAGATCGGCGGGGGTATCAAAAACGGTAAAAAATTCAAGGGCGTACAGACTGGCGGTCCTTCCGGCGGTATCCTCACCGAAAAAGTCCTGGACACCCCCATCGACTATGAAAGCCTCACGGCCATGGGTTCGATGATGGGTTCCGGGGGCATGATCGTCATGGACGAGGACGACTGCGTGGTGGACGTAGCCCGGTTCTACATGGATTTCTGTGTGGATGAGTCTTGTGGCAAGTGTTCCCCCTGCCGGATCGGTACCACCCAGATCCTCAATATCCTGGAGAAGATCACCAAGGGTAACGGGGAAGAAAGCGACTTGGACAAGCTCGAATCCATCGGCAAAGCCATGGCCAAGGCCAGCCTCTGTATGCTCGGAGGGACTGCGGCGAATCCAACCCTCTCTACGGTGAAGAATTTCCGAGAGGAGTACTTGGAACATATCCATGAGCGGAAGTGCCGGGCAGGTAAGTGCAAGAATCTCATCCGCTATGAGATTGATCCTGAAAAGTGTAAGGGCTGTGGTAAATGCGCCAAGAACTGCCCGGCAGACTGTATCACCGGCGAAAAGAAGAAACCCTATACTATCGAACAGTCCAAGTGTCTCAAGTGCGGTGAGTGTTTCAAGAACTGCAAATTCGACGCGGTCCTTAGGGTTTAAGGAAAAAGAAGGAGAAAGCAATGGTAAACCTTAAAATAAACGGCATACCCCTTCAAGTTGAGGAAGGCACATCCATCTTGAACGCGGCTAAAAAAGTTCACATCAAGATTCCCACCCTCTGTTACAATCCGGACCTTCCCCCCTGGGCGTCCTGCGGGATCTGTATTGTCCGTATGGAAGGTTCTCCCAAGATGGTCAGAGCCTGCACCACCCCGGTATCGGAAAACATGAGTGTCATCACCCATGATCCGGAGATCATCGCCGTACGGCGTACTGTAGTGGAACTCATCCTGTCCAATCATCCCAGCGATTGTCTCCAGTGTCCCCGGAACGGTTCCTGCGAACTCCAGACCTTGGCTGCGGAATTCGGCATTCGGGAAGTTCCCTATAAAAAGGTGCTGAACGGTCTTCCCATTGATGATTCCAATCCAGCTATAGTTCTCAACCCGGAGAAGTGTATCCGTTGCGGACGGTGTGTCAAAGTCTGTCAGGGTATGCAGAACGTGTGGGCCTTGGAATTCCTAGGTCGCGGTATCAAAGGCCGGATCGCCTCTGCAGCGGACACCCCCTTGGGGGACAGTCCCTGTATCAAGTGTGGTCAATGCGCGGCCCATTGTCCGGTGGGAGCTATCTATGAGCGGGACGATACGGTTCGGATATGGACTGCCCTGCAAGCTTCGGATCTGCATCCGGTAGTACAAATAGCCCCGGCGGTCCGGGTCGCTTTAGCAGAGGAATTCGGACTGAAGCCCGGTTTTATAGCTACTAAGAAGATCTACGCGGCTTTGCGCCGGCTTGGTTTTAAGACGGTATTCGATACCAACTTCTCGGCAGATCTGACCATCATGGAGGAGGGAACGGAACTGGTAAAACGGCTTACCGAAAAATCCGGGGAAATTCCCCTGATCACCAGTTGCTGTCCTGCCTGGGTTGATTATATGGAAAAATATTATGCAGATATGATCCCCAATTTCTCCACTGCCAAGTCTCCTCAGCAAATGATGGGGGCCATGATCAAGAGCTACTGGGCGGATAAAGCAGGAATAAACCCTGATAAAATCTATTCCGTGTCGGTGATGCCCTGTACTGCCAAGAAGTGGGAAACCAAACGCAACGATGACATGAAGAGTGCTGGTAGGCTTACCGGACGCGGTCATGGTTATGATGTGGATATTGCCATCACCACCAGGGAACTGGCTCGGATGATAAAACAGGCGGGTATCGAAATCCTTTCCCTTCCTGATGAAGAAGCGGATAGTCCGCTAGGACCCTACACCGGGGCAGGGACCATCTTTGGCGCTACCGGTGGGGTTATGGAAGCTGCGGTTCGGAGCGCCTATTTCCTCGTAACCAAAAAGGAACTGGGGGATGTAAATTTCATCCCTGTCCGGGGTCTTGATGGCGTGAAGGAAGCGGAGGTGGATTTCCACAACGGGACTAAAATCCGTATCGCCGTGGCCCATCAGATGGGTAACATTGCAGCAGTACTGGATCGGATCCGTGCGGCCAAGCAGGAAGGCAAGGAACCTCCCTATCATTTCGTGGAAGTCATGGCCTGCCGCGGTGGCTGTGTTGGCGGTGGCGGACAGCCCTATGGGTGTACCGATGAGATCCGTTCCCAGCGTACCGCAGGGTTGTATCAGGATGATAAGCAGTCAACTTATCGCTGTTCTCATCACAACCCCTTCATCACCCAGGTGTATAAGGAGTTTTTGGAAGAACCTAACGGTCACAAGGCCCACGAACTGTTGCATACCCACTATAAGGCTTTACCCCTGTACTCGAAGTAGGAGGCCTAGGATTTCTAAGGGCTCTTGCGAGACCCCCAAGTTTTGCAAGAGCGGTGTTTTATGAGCTTCAATAAAAACCCGTGGATCCCAAGAAGGTTCACGGGTTTTTATATTTTGAGTACGTGAAGCTGTTTCAAAATGTCAAATTATGAAACAGCAACCTTAGATTATACAGTATTGATTTGGGATAACCCTTTTGGGGGTGATTGCATTAATCCCGAGTTTCCTTTTTACCGGAACTGCACGCGGAACCCGTAGAGACGCAGATGCCTTTCAAGTCTAATCAATGCATCATTGCCTCACCAGCGGCGTAAAGAACCGTTACGTTCACCCTATCCGGCAGCCGTTTCGCTCCCATTCCATTGATTTTGATGTCCGGAATTGCCGATTTCAGCCCTCCCTCTGTTGACTGAGTAAGCAGCGTAAGTCTGCTGCTTATCAAGGGCATATCGGCAGCCTTCTCTTCAAGCGCAATACAGCCGGAACATTAGGCGAAATATTTTTTGCCTCGCTTTTTCGGTCGCTCCGCGCCGTTCCTGGCGCGGGGATATATATAGCGGTCAAAACGTTCTTGATAAAAATGGCCATGTGGCTGGCGAAGGCGGTTGAGCAAAACAAACGGAATACATAGTGACTACTATTGAAAACGCGTTTAACGCGATGATTGTACATTTGAAAATGGCGTAAACATGACCGTTTATTGAGCGCCAGGGTGTGATCCCCGCATTGGATTTGCCCCATTTCAGAATAAATTAGGAACCTTAAAAAAATTACCCTAATAACCGTTGTATTGGTTGCGGGTTTAGGTTCGCCAAAATGACCGGCGGGAATAGACCCTGTCGCCGTTGCCGGTGAATGAAAGGGCTCTGAATGGGGCTTTTATAATGTAAAATTATTACAATTACCCAAGATGTATAGCATATTATACGGTTTATGGTAAAAAGTATCCGGGAATTTCTTAAAAATATCCGATGATTTTTCAAAATGCTCCGTGAAGTTTATAAAATTCCTTGACTTTTTTGCAAGAGTCCCGGATACTTTTGCAAGATGACTTGATAGCAATGGATTCTTCCCTTGTGATTTGAACATATTGTCTTAATAAAAGGCATTTACGGCGGTGAAATTAAGGAAAAGTAAACGGAAAAGTACGGTCAACGCCGCCCTTCAAAAATGGTATTTGACCTAGGAATCCGCCGGAATCGTGGGTTTGCAGGAAACCGCAAAGGAAACCGGGGGACGGACGGCGCTTTCGCTGAGAGACGGGCAAAGCCTTCTCAGTAACCTCATGGAGCTTATGCCGTGGTTTCTCAAACGTGGGCAGCCGGTAAAACCGGAAGGTTTGGGGACCTTCCGTATTACGGTTTCAAGCAGCGGCGCGACGCCAACTGACGAATTGAACGCCCGTCATGTTAAAGGGGTAAAGTTGGCGTTTCCGCCGGAGGTTGAACTGAAACGCACCCTTGAGGATATTTCATTTGAGATTATTCAATAAAAATAAGCCCTGATCCTCCCGCCCTTTG
>JAITAI010000172.1 GCA_031284195.1 Treponema sp. | reverse complement strand
CCGCCCACAGGGTACTAACGTGAGTTTGATGGAATACTAAGGGTCTGCGAAGGAACGCTCATGTTCACTAAGTATTCGGACCTTATGCATAACGCGGACTTAAAAGTCCGGCGGACTTTTTGCTCTTTGTCGAACTCACGTTACTATACCATAGTGAACCCAGGAATGTCAGTACCAAGACAGCATGGGAAATTTCGATTATACTAAATCCAGCGGTCTTACCGCATCCTATGAAAAAGCGGAGTATCACTATGAACATCAACGCATTGGAAAAAATTGCCCTCAGCGTGAGGGCCCTTTCCATGGACGCCATTCAAAAGGCCAATTCAGGGCATCCAGGGCTTCCCCTCGGGGCCGCAGAGCTTGGGGCTTTTCTCTATGGAGCCTTGCTCCGACAGGATCCTACGGATCCCTCCTGGCCGGATCGGGACCGTTTTGTGCTATCCGCAGGTCACGGTTCCATGTTCCTCTATTCCCTCCTGTACCTTGCCGGGTACCAGGATATTACCCTGGAAGATATCAAGGCCTTCCGTCAAATCGGCTCTCGTGCTGCAGGGCATCCTGAATATGGGCTTGCCCAGGGGATTGAAACCACCACAGGCCCGCTGGGGCAGGGTATTGCCACTGCAGTGGGTATGGCCGTAGCCGAAACCATGCTGGCCGCCCGGTTTAACACCAAGACCAGGAACATTGTGGACCATTACACCTATGTTTTAGTAGGAGACGGCTGTCTTCAGGAAGGGGTTTCCGCAGAAGCGAGTTCCCTGGCAGGCCACCTGGAGCTGGGTAAGCTTATCGTGTTTTACGATTCCAACCGGATCACCATTGATGGGAGTACGGATCTGGCCTTTACCGAAGCCGTGGCTCAACGATATGAAGCCTACGGCTGGCAGGTGCTGGCAGGTGCTATGTATGATTTTGAGGCCCTTGCCCGGCTCACCGCAGAGGCCAAAGCAGAAACTAACAAACCCAGCCTCATCATTTTGAGTTCAATTATCGGCAAAGGGGCTCCCCATAAGCAGAATACCCCGGATGCCCACGGCGCGCCCCTGGGGGTAGAGGAAGTGGCCGCTACTAAAGCCGCGCTGGGTATTCCTGGAGATTTTTACGTTGCCCCTGAGGCAGCAGCGTATTTCACCGCTAAACGGGCCGAGTGGAAAGGGATCCGGGCGTCTTGGCAGAAGGGATTCGATGCCTGGTCACAAGAAAACCCGGATAAGCGGGCGGAATGGGACCGTTTCTATGCAGGCAAGGCTGCCCCTGGAGTGCTCCCCCGGTTTGCTCCCGGAGATAGCCTGGCTACTCGTTCTGCCGGGAATAAGGCCCTCCTGGCCTTAGCAGCGGCCAATACCAACCTGGTAGGCGGTTCTGCAGACCTAAAAGGCCCCAATGCCGTGGGCATCCCCGATGCTGGGGTGTACAGTCCAGCAAATCGAGGGGGCCGGTACATTCATTTTGGGATCCGGGAGTTTGCCATGGCTGCAATCTCCAACGGTATCAGCCTCCATGGGGGACTGCGGGTTTTCTGCGCCACTTTCATGGTGTTTTCTGATTATTTGAGACCGGCGCTCCGGCTTTCAGCGTTAATGAAGCAGCCCCTTATCTATGTGTTCACCCATGATTCGATTTTCGTTGGCGAAGATGGTCCTACCCATCAGCCGATAGAACATCTGGCTTCTTTCCGGATCATTCCAGGGCTTCTCACCTTGCGTCCTGCAGATGCAGAGGAAACTGCGGAAGCCTGGGCCATGGCGCTGGAACGGCAGGATGGTCCTACGGTCTTGGCTCTTTCACGGCAAAACCTCAAGGTCTTTCCCAAGGAAGACCCGGATTGGAAAAACACCCTCCGTACCGGGGCCTATGTGGTGAGAAAGGGAACTGAACAGCCTGAGTTGGTGCTTATCGCCACAGGTTCTGAAGTTACTCTGGCTCTGGAAGCAGCAGACCAGGTCCAGGGAAAGGTCCGGGTGGTGTCCATGATAAGCCGGGAACGTTTCGAGGCCCAGCCCAAGGTCGTACAGGAGACCATCTTACCCGCCGGGGTCCCGGTCATCTGCTGCGAAGCAGGGGTCAAGACCGGCTGGGAACGCTGGGCCAAACCAGAAGATATCTTTTCTATCGACCGCTTCGGTGAATCCGGGCCTGCGAACCAGGTGGCAGAATCCCTGGGCTTCACCGCCCATGCCTTAGCTGCCCTGATAAGGACAAAGATCCGTTCTGCATGAAGCGCTTTGAGGTACCAGGATAAACGCCTAGTCCATGGGGATTTGTGGATTAACGCTGATGTTCGCCGATCAGTATTGAAAGATAACACAGCATCACGGTTAATCCGCTGATCCCCGTAGGTTTTTGATCTTTGAGGTGTTTTTAACAGGACAGGTTTTGAAACAGCAACCTTGGGCAGCTACCCCTGCTGCTCATAGTACTTCAAGGTCATATTATCCTTGACGGACCCATGCGGAATCAGCAGGTATTTCCAGGGTTTTCCGTTGTTTTGAGCCTTACGCGCGGAGGCGGAGGCGCACCAGGTTTCGGCGGCCTTTCTCTTGGTTTGTACTTCCGGGGAGTTTATCTGATCCTCTGCCTTGGTCTCTATCATATAGATAGTATCAGGGGTTTCCGCGACAAAGTCCGGGATATATTCGGGAATATCGTTTCCCATCTGGTAATAAAT
>JAITAI010000169.1 GCA_031284195.1 Treponema sp. | reverse complement strand
CAATACTCCTACTCAATCGTAACATCCATAGTCCCACCCTCTTTAATTTCCCATTTATTCCATGAAACATTTTCCATTGTTCCACTGGAAACAATGAATTGAGGATGGTCGGTATATATCTTGGCTATTATTGAGGCCCCCGGTTCTATGGTTAGCACGGTATTTCCCTGATCATCCTCTATATAGTTATCTGCTGCAATACTTGCCTGTATATCAAGTTCATTGTGAACGTGAAGACTTATCGGACTAATATCTTCAAACGTATAGCTTTCTCCAGAAGCAAGGACATGCATTTTTACACTCATGGCTCCCTGGGATACTGATATATCCCTAGGCTGCTGAGTATACGCCATTACCTGATACTCTTTAAACTTGGCAGATTCCAGAGTATCCGCAGTGCCATTGTATGTGTACATTACTTGCTTAGAAGAATTATTCCTAACCGTAACCGAATAATACCTTGTCTCACAACCCCAAAAAGACAAGAAAGACAATACCACAAGAATTCCGGCTAAGTTTCTCATAATAACCCCCGATGCATTATAGGATACCCTATGGCTAGCAGTTTTTCAAGAGATTAAAGGGAATATTCCAGGGCCAGCGCATATACATCTTTAATTCCTTACAGGATAAAGAAATAACTTTTATACGATTTTTATGAAGCAAAACATAACTCTTTATGGTACAAGGAGCAATACTTTTATATGCGCTGGCCCTGGACAAGGGTTTACTTGCGGTAGAATCCTTGATACACTACACTAAAACCATGTATAAACCCCAGTATACCCTACCTGAACTAATGCATCGAGGTTACGGTTCCCGTCTAGCCCTCATCCTGGAAAGTATCCTCATCGGGTTTATGGTAGGGCTCATCGTTGTTTTCTTCAGATACCTCTTGAGCCAGACAGATACCCTACGGCAGGGGATTTACAAAGTACCCCATAGCAGGATGTATTGGCTGGGCTGGAGCGCGACGCTGGCGCTTATCGGCCTTTTTTTGGGATGGGCCGCGAAGGTATGGCCCCTGATCAAAGGGAGCGGTATACCCCAAATCAAAGGAGCCTTAGCGGGGAGCCTCCCCTTGAACTATCGAGAATTGCCCGTAAAGTTACTTACCGGCTTACTCGGCTTGGGAGCGGGTCTTTCCTTGGGGCGGGAAGGGCCTTCGGTACAGATAGGGGCCTATGTGGGAAAGGGAGTTCTGTCCATATTTCCCAAGTCAGAGCAGGAACAGCATTGGCTCATCGCCAGCGGATCCGCTGCAGGAGTAGCCGCAGCCTTTAATGCGCCGCTGGCAGGGGTCGTCTTTGTACTGGAAGAGTTACAGGCTTCTTTTTCCCCGCTGTTTTTAGCCTGCGCCATGGGCGCTTCCATGACCGCCGATGCAGTGGCAGGCTCGTTCTTTGGATGGGGGCCGGTTTTTGATTTCAGGTACATAGCGGTCCTGTCCTTGAAGGATATACCCTGGGTTATGATTTTGGGGGTGAGCTGCGGACTGTTGGGGGACCTCTTTAAACGGGGCTTGTATTGGGTACTTACTGGATATGATAGATGCCGCATCCCTCAGATCATACGTCCGGTGATCCCTTTGCTGGTTTCTGTTCCCCTGGGGCTGCTCTGGTTTGATGTCCTAGGAGGCGGCCATGATCTGATAGAATCCCTCGCTCACGGGGAACGGACCTTCAGTGTTCTTGCCTTGTTCCTGTTACTGGGGGGTAAGATCCTGTTCACCCTCCTTTCCTATGGATCCGGAACCGCAGGAGGGATCTTTCTGCCTCTCCTAGTCTGCGGCGCTATAACCGGGGATCTATTGGGCCTATGCTTATGGCAGTCTGGGTACATTGCTGAAGGGCAAAACCTGAATTTCATCATCTTAGGGATGGCCGCTTTTTTTACCAGTGTGGTCAAAGCGCCGATTACAGGTATTGTCCTGATCCTGGAGATGAGCGCTAACTTTAATCACTTGGGAAACCTGGTCCTGGCGTGCCTTTGCGCGCTGATTACCTCCGAATTGATCGCTTCCCGGCCGGTGTATGTGGTACTTTTGGAACGGATTTTAGGTAGGGGTAATCCTCCTTCTGGAACTCCTGAGGGGACTCAGGCTGCATAAGATTCCGGGAACTATGGCTCCTCCTGAAGGAGCAGAGAACGTGTTCCGGGGTTTTATTGTCCAGGGCTATGGAGATATTCGGCGGGACCGGCTGTACTTTATTGGGCGTTTGGAAGATGGCCGGTCTTTTGCAGTCATGGAATCCCGATGGCGGCCTTCGGTGTATATTCCCTCAGAGGCTCTAACCCGGCAGAAAGCCTTATTTTCAGCAGTATCTTATGAAAAGCTCCCTTATTCACTGGAAGCCTTCGATGGACAAGCCCAGGGAACCTATTCCTGTTTGAAGTTTCCCCGGTACCGAGACAGAACTTGGGCAGTACGGATCCTTGAACAGGCGGGCATCCCCACTCCTTATGGAGATATGAAGCTTCCCGATATCTTTCTCTCCGAAACGTATATCAAAGGGCCGGTGGAAATCCGAGGGCCTTCCCGGTCTGGACAGGTGGTGGATCAGGTGTTTCCTAACCCAGCGCTTAGTCCTCTGGATAGCCCCATGAAGGTACTGCTCACCATTGCTTCAGTGGACATTGAGACCGATACTGGCGATGGGTCTATCCTGGCTATTGGCCTGGCCCTTACGGATTCTCGTTTCAAGGAGCCAAGCGGTTTTGTCCGGGTCCGTTCCCCTGCTCAGACTCGTATGACCCGTTCAGAGGACAGGGTCTTGTTTCATCCTGATGAGCGGTCCATGCTCACGGCCTTTATGGAGGATATCCGCCGTACAGACCCGGATGTACTTACAGGATGGAATTGTCTGGATTTCGATTTCAAGTGCCTCTGGGATCGCTGTGCATGGCATCGCATACCCTTTACCTTGGGACGCTCCCTAGACATGGAAGCCGTGTATTTTAGCGGGGAGGGCCGCAGTTCCGCAGTAGCCCTGGTACCGGGACGTCAGGTAATCGATGCCCTGCGGATTGTCCGTTCCGGTCCCCAGGTTTCAGGGGGGCGCTTCGCTGATTATACCTTGGAAACCGTATCCCAGGTGGTCTTAGGTGAAGGCAAGCTGGTCAGTGCAGCGGGAGCCGATAAGATCGCCGCCTTAGCGCACCTATATACCCAGGACCCGGTACGTTTTGGAGCGTATTGTTACCGAGATGCGGTACTGGTCCTGCGGATCCTCGGGCAGACCGGTCTGTTCCGGCTGACTATGGAGCGTTCCTGTCTTACCGGGGTTTCTCTGGATAAGGCCTGGACCAGTGTGGTCAGTTTTGAGCGGATCTACGGCATGGAACTCCTGAAGCGGGGTATTGCTCCGCCACTGCCTGCTCCAGAAATCACCGTAAGCGGGGCATCCGGGGGGACCTTGCTGGATCCGCGGCCCGGTCTTTTCAGCAATGTAGCGGTTTTTGATTTCCGCAGCCTCTACCCTTCCATTATTCGTACTTTTAATATCGACCCTCTCTCCCATGCCCGGGCCAAGGCTGCTTCTCCCACCTCCGGGCTGATCACAGCTCCCAATGGTGCGGTTTTCGCTTCCCTCCCCGGGCTACTCCCCGGCCTCATTGAGGAATACTTCGCTGCCCGAAAAGAGGCCCTCGATCGAGGGGATGAAAATGCTGCCTATGTGTATAAAATCTTGATGAACAGTTTTTACGGGGTATTGGGTACCAAGGCCTGCCGGTATGGTCGCACTGAATTAGCCGGGGGGATCACCTCGTTTGCCCGGAAATGGCTCCTGTTTTCCCGAGACTGGTTTACGGATCAGGGTTTTAAGGTACTGTACGGAGATACGGATTCTCTTTTTGTAGAGACCGGCCTCGGGGATGAGATGGTATATCAGGATTTTTTTGCCCTATGCCAAGGACTGGCTACAGAACTGAACGCCGTTCTTGCCGGACGAATACGCCAAGAGTATCATCGGCCATCCTTCATGGAACTCCGGTTTGAAAAAGTTTATCGCCGTTTTATGATACCTCCTCTGCGGGCCTTTTCCGAATCAGCAGGCCGGGGCAGGGCCAAGGGCTATGGGGGGTATCTCTTGGATGCATCGGGAACCCTAACGGTGGAGGTGAAGGGCATGGAAGCGGTTAGGAGTGATGCCACGCCTTTGGCTCGGAAGCTCCAGATGGAACTTTTGGAATTGGTCTTTTCCGGCGGCAGAGAAGCGGAACTGAGCCAGAAGGTCCAGGAGACCATAAGGCAACTTCGTCAAGGGGAATTGGATGAAGCCTTGATCTATCGAAAGCGGCTTTCCCGGCCTCCAGAAACCTATACCTCCTCTACCCCTCCCCAGGTGAAAGCTGCCCGGCTGCTGGGCTGGAAGGGCCGCCGGGGGACCGTGGCCTTTGTCTGGACCTTGAAAGGCCCTGAACCGGCGTTACTCCCCCATGCTCCCTTTGACTACGATCATTACATTAATGCCCAGGTGCTTCCGGTAGCCCGGTCCATTGCCGCTGCTGCGCTTTGGAATCAGGACCTCCTGCTTCCGCAGGATCCGCAGATGGAACTGTTTTAATGTTTTTAGATAAGGGGTTTGCGAAATGCCAGGTTTTACTAACAAGCTATTCTTAGGGTTCCTTAAAAGTATGATGGAAGAAGCTGGGTACCAAGACCAAGAAGGGGCGCTCCTGCAGGGCAATATAACAAATTCCCTTCACTGGTCTTGAGTCAGTTTTTTCCCCATCATACAGATCCTCATCAATATACAAAATACCTCTTAGATCGACTTTCAGCCTTTCGGGAATGCTCTACGAAACGTTCGTAGTGTGTCTGTAGAGTTCTACCGAGGTTCCGTAGAACTCTACAAAAGTCTTGCGGCGATACCTTAAGGCATTCCGCCATCTCTCCCTATGCCCTTTTCTCTATCCTACCCGTAGTGTTTGATAAGGTTTACGGCGGGATCATCTCCCTAAAGGATTTTTGCATCTCCCGATATTTCCGCATTGAGATTTTCCACCACCCATGACCGGTTGAGGTTTTACATAGGAATGGTGTAGCCAACCTAGCAAAAACATGGATTGAATCGCCAATGGTGGCGAAGGGCATACAGACCTGTTTACGCAGTGTCCCCCGTATTTCATTTAATACAAATAATTATTTTTTGTTGTGATTATTCCTTTGTAAATTAATATACATCAAATTACCAATAACACCGTTCCAATTATTATAAGTATTATACCATAGGTTTTATATACTTTCTTTTTATGCTTTTCATCAGTCTCATCCTTAAATCTCGTCTTATACGTTATTAAAAGCCATAACATTTTCTCATTATAAACAAATACACCATATATTATTATAAGGGAACCGATTATTATGGCGGGAAATGTGTCCATACTTACCCTCTGTTAGTTTACATTTTTATTCCGCGTCTCTGTTATTCCAGTAAAGGAACCCATTAAGACAAAAACTATTATGAGTATCAATTTGGCGTACTTTGTACGGCCTATAAATTTAGGCGTTATAATTTTATGTGCAAAATTTCCATATTGTTCCTCCAGAAATAATAGTATCATCCACCATACATTTATTTTGTCAAGTGTTTTTCTTCATTTTTTCCCCAAAATTTCAGCAAATTTTAGGGCGTATTGCCCATAACGTTCCAGATGTATGCGACAGTTTTGCAGGACGAATAAGCAAATCGTAGATTTGCAGCCCTGCAAAAACTGCGGGTTGAGCGAGCCCTGTGGGAAAGGGCGTAGCGACTGACCTACACCGAACGTAGCATGAGGATATTCAGCCTCGAAGCGTAAACAGACATGTTATGTGCTGTTTTTTGCTCTCGAACCCGCAATAATTTTGATGGTTACTCGGAGCAAGAAGAAAACTGCCACGAAGAGGTGCGCCAAGGATGGCGCACCGTATCATATATATTAGTTTTCCTTCTTTTTATGTAAAAATATTAAATAAAATATTGACAATAAAATAATAGCAAATGCAATAAAACTATCTATCAAACACGATATTATATTATTTTGTTGAATCCATTCAAAAATAATTTTTAACGCAATTAATAAAATTGCCAGAACAGGAAACGCCAATTTATATATAAAATCAATTATATCCAGTACTAGTGGATATGATTGTAAATAATTTTTACTCTCCCTGGCGAAGATATTACTTTGCAACTCATTTGAGATTTCTCGTTCTAATTGCTCAATATAAAAATATTGGCGTTCTATGTAAATATTTGTTTGAAAATACCGGATAAACAAATACAAAGCAATAA
>JAITAI010000160.1 GCA_031284195.1 Treponema sp. | reverse complement strand
ATGGAAATATCCGCTCTGCAGCAAGCCCGTTACAGGTACCAACCCAAATTTCCCAGGGTTTTATCCCAGGAACTGACCACTATCGCCCTTTCCCCAGGCGCTCCCACTGAATCCATTGCGGATCAGGCAGCTTTGAAAGCCCTATTCAAACATACCTACGGCAAATCCCTGGTAAATGTCGTAACCAGTACAGGGAAACCTCATGAAACCCTAGGCCGGAAATTAACCATTGGGGTCATCCTTTCAGGAGGACAGGCGCCTGGTGGGCATAACGTGATTGCAGGACTCTATGACGGTCTCAAGCGAGGGAACCCCCAGTCCCGGCTCTACGGTTTTCTCAGGGGGCCCAGTGGACTCATCGAAAACAAATCCCGGGAACTGACCGGCGCCATCATTGACGCTTACCGGAATACCGGAGGGTTTGATATGATCGGGTCAGGACGGACCAAGATTGAAACCCCGGAACAGTTTGCCGCATCCCTGGAAACCGCAAAGAAGCTCCAGCTTGATGCGGTGCTTATCATTGGCGGGGATGATTCCAACACCAACGCCGCGCTCTTGGCAGAGTATTTTTTGGACCAGGGCTCGCCGGTACAGGTCATCGGCTGCCCAAAAACTATTGATGGGGACCTCAAGAACGAACACATCCACGCCTCTTTTGGGTTTGATACTGCGGTAAAAACCTATAGCGAACTCATCGGCAATATCGAACGGGACGCGAACAGTGCAAAAAAATACTGGCATTTCATCAAACTCATGGGCCGTTCTGCCAGTCACATCGCCCTGGAATGTGCTCTCCAGACCCATCCTAATGTGTGTTTCATCTCTGAAGAAGTGGCGGTAAAAAAATGGTCCTTGAGTCAAGTGGTAGACCAGATCTGCGCTTCCGTGGTTAAGCGAGGGGAAAACAAAGAACACTTTGGGGTGGTCCTCATCCCCGAAGGACTCGTGGAATTCATCCCAGAGATGAAGCAGCTTATTCTCGAGCTTAACGATACCCTAGCTACCTATGAAGCGGAATTGGCGGCCCTTCCCAAGGTAACGGATCATCTCGATTTTTTAGGTAAAAAGCTTTCCCCCACTGCCAAGAAACTCCTAGAGAGCCTTCCCGGGGATATTGCCCGGGAACTGCTCATGGATCGGGACCCTCATGGCAATGTCCAGGTTTCCCGGATCGAAACCGAGAAGCTCCTCATGGGGATGGTGGAAAAGAGGCTTAGCCGTTTAAAACAGCAGGGTCTTTATACAGGGAAATTCAGCGCCTTGGGGCACTTCTTTGGGTATGAGGGCCGTTCTGCCTTTCCCAGCAATTTCGATGCAAATTACGGGTATTCCCTGGGATTGACCGTCTTTGTACTCATCGCATCAGGGCTGACCGGGTATATGGCGTGCGTGAAAAACCTGACCGCTCCTGCAGAGGAATGGCTTCCTGGAGGGGCCCCTCTCACCATGATGATGCACCTGGAACAGCGCCACGGTTCCCAGAAGCCGGTGATCCAGAAGGCCCTGGTGGACCTTGAAGCTCCACCCTTTAAAGCCTTTGCCGCGGTTCGGGACATCTGGGCCTGTACCACCAGTTTCCTCTTTCCCGGAGGGATTCAGTACTTCGGCCCGCCGGAACTCTGCGACAGACCTCCGCGGATTCTGGAATTAGAACAGCAGAGAAGGACATAACTCATGTTACGCAAAGGCCGTTTTTTCCGTATGGAGCGTAATATGAGTTAAAAGCCCGGAAATCGAAAGTTCAGCCGGTATTTCCGTGGTATTTCCGCTTCGTCCTCGCCGAATGTCCTCCCAAGCCCCAGTAATTCACAGATGGAGAAACAGATTAATTCCGCTCAGAGAGGAATTACCGGGATTCTGGGCAGAACTCATTCGGCTCGGAGAAGGAACTATCGGGGCTCTGAACAGGATTAATTCGGCGCAGAAGGGAATTATCGGGGTTCTGAGCAGAACTCATTCGGCTCGAAGAGGAACTATCAGGGCTCTGAGCAGAATTAGTCCGGCTTAGAAGGGAATTGCCGGGATTCTGAGCAGCACTCATTCGGCTCAGAAGGGAACTATCAGGGCTCTGAACAGAATTAGTCCGGCTTAGAAGGGAATTGCCGGAGTTATTAACTCATGTTATGCAGAGGCCAATGCTCCGTATGATGCGTAATATGAGATATAACCAAGCGTTTTGAACCGAACCCCACGAGGCCCCTGTAGGATACAAGGTTCAGGGTGAATTCAATACGTTCCCGAGGAGGTACTTCTGGAGAGAGGCAGAGGGAATCGTTCTCTAGTTATCCCAATCAGCCTCTTTTTAAAAGCGGTGGCTTGCGTAAAGGATCAGGGAACTGCTAGAATAAACCGTGATGTTAGGGACAGAACAAAAAGCGCCAAAAGAAAGGAATAGCCCCGTTCCCAAGGCAGTGGTATTTGATTTTGGGAAGGTGATTTCTTTCCCGCCAGAACCACAGGTTATGGCAGCCTTAGCTGCCATCGCCGGACTAGATGTAAAGACCATGGATACCTTGGTGTGGGCTTACCGGAAAGAATATGACCGGGGTACCCTAAGCGGAAAGGACTATTACCGAACCATCCTGGGACCTGGGTTAGATGATGCAAAAGCAGAAGCATTGGTCCGGATCGATTTAGACAGTTGGAAGCGGATCAACCCTGATACGGTTACCCTCATGGAGGATGTCAAGGCCGCAGGATACACCCTGGGGATCCTCTCCAACATGCCCCATGATTTCCTAGCCTGGGCGCGGGAAAGCCTGCCGGTTTTCCGCCTTCCGCATGTAGGAATTTTTTCCTGTGAGACCGGTTCCATCAAGCCGGAAACTTCTATTTATGAAAAGCTGCTGCAGGGCTTATCCTGTAGGCCGGAGGAGGTGGTTTTTTTCGATGATATGCCGATTAATGTGGAAAAGGCCTGTTCTTTGGGTATCCATGGGCTGGTATGGCAGGATCCTGAAACTGCCCGGCGTGCATTACAAAAGATGCAGATGCGGGTGTAAGGAGCAGGGATTATGCTGTTACTCATAACGATTGGGGATTTCATCATTGTAATAGTAGCCATGATTGTTCTTGCCCCCCTAGGAATAGGGATCTTTCTCTTGAGTTGTATAGGTCTTAAAAAGCCCATGGCTTTCGCGATATATAAAATCGCTCAAATCTGGTCCTTGCTGCTTATCGCCTGTACAGGATGTAAACTGACGGTTCGGGGAAGAGAACACATTCCCCTCCAAGGGGGACTTTGTTTTGTCAGTAACCACGGGAGCATCTTTGATATTCTGCTCATCCTGGCTTTGGTAGGGAGACCGGTTGGTTTTATTGCAAAAAAAGAATTGGCTTTGATTCCTTTCCTCAATATCTGGATTTTCCTCCTGGGAGGACTTTTTATTAACCGAAAAAACATACGTCAAGCTGTAGGTACTATTACTAAGGGGATAGGCCGGATCAAACAGGGGGAAGCGATAGTCATTTTCCCTGAAGGGACGAGGAGCCAGGGCCAAGGGCTGCTCCCTTTCAGAGCCGGCTCTTTCAAACTAGCCACCCAATCAGGAGCCCCCATTCTTCCCATAGCAATCACCGGCAGTTACGAGATCTTTGAAAAAACCTACCGGATCCGGGCGGTTCCGGTGAGGGTAACCTTTATGCCGCCGATTAACACCGCCTCCCTCCCCCCAGAGGAGCGACGGCAACACCTAGCGGATCATATTCATCGGCTTATCTCCCAGGTCCTGGAATCCGAGGAAGCCTTGGCACGGCAATCTCCTTGAACCGGCGCTGAAATTAGCGTAAAAACCCGGTCAGTTCCCGTAAGTCCCGGATCCGCGGGTGGGGATAGGCAGGGTACGCGTTTTCTTCATCGAGCAGGAGACCTGGTCCGCCCAAGGCACAGTAGCCGCTTACGCAGCGGGGAGTATCATCAATAAAAAGGGTAGTTTCTGGTATGGTTCCTACAGTGTTCAAGGCCCGGTGAAAAGCTTCTGCATGGGGTTTTCCTTTGAAGCCGTTCCATCGGATGTCAAAGATATGGGTAAAGAGGTCCCCGATTCCCAATTTGGTGAGAATCCGGTCTGCATGTTCCTTGGGGGAATTGGTGAGGATCCCCCGGGGAAGGGGGAGGGATTCGAGAAATTCGCGAAGCCCAGGAACCGGAGAGAGGATATCCGCTTCTCCTGCAGGGTGAATCGCCGTATAATAAGCCTCAATATCGGTGTAGCCTTTTTCCACCATGAGCCATTCCAGGGTAGTGCCGTAGTGCTGGATCCGCTCCCGGCGCTGACGCAGGGCTTCTTCCAAAGAAAGTCCCAGGTAAGCGACGAGGAATTGGGCGATACGCCGGTCCACATTCAGTTCCAGCCCATAACGGGGGGAATACAAGGTATTGTCCAAATCAAAGAGGATGTATTGAAGGGTCATACCTGATCATACCAAGGGACCTGGTTTGTGCAAAGGGCGTTATGTTTCAACTAGCAGGGATGGCCCTACCCTTGGCGGGACGTCCTACGAACATTCCTCATAAGAAGTTGATAGCCCTTACGCACCTTATAGGAAGGGTAAAAAACTCCGACTCTGGGGATACGCCCAAAAGAACGAACAGTCCCTGGGCCATTCCCATAAAAACATCAATGAACCGGCGTGTCAGCAGGGTTCTTAGTACTGATTGGTTTTGTTTCTCATGATTAAGTATGCTTCAGTATGGCCTTCCGTAGTCTTGCTAAGCCCATACTCCCATGGAGTAACGAGACAGATCCCTTAAGGTAGGGTTCGTTTCAGGGAAGTGTCCGTGGAATTTGATTCTCACCAAGCCAGTAAGCCCTTCTATATAGAGGCCTGAACCGGCCTTTTTGCAGGTTTCACCGGTATCATAAGAAACGTATGGGAAGGGGCATAAAAAAACATATCCCCAGCGTTTATCCTAAAAAACAAAGAAAAAACTATCGACAAAACGAAGAATCGTGATCTATACTTTTAACAAAGTCTATTTTATAACTACGGTATGGCGATATTTCGTATATCCTAGGGGTTTACATTTAAGGAGGTATATTATGGCTGAAGTTCTATCTATCGTATTAGGGGGCGGAAAAGGGACCCGGTTATTTCCTTTGACTCAGGCACGAGCAAAACCTGCTGTTCCCTTTGGAGGTAAATTCAGACTCGTAGATATACCCATATCCAATTGTATCAATGCCGATTTACGACAAATATACATCCTGACCCAATTCAATTCTGCATCGCTGCACCTGCATCTAGCCCAAACCTATATATTTGATTTGTTCTCCCGGGGATTTGTTGAAATCCTTGCGGCAGAGCAGACCTTTGAACATTCCGGCTGGTATGAGGGGACCGCCGATGCGGTGCGAAAAAATTTCGTTCATTTTAGGAGTCAAAATCCTGCGTATTATCTGATTCTTTCTGGGGATCAGCTCTACCGGATGGATCTCAAAGACCTCCTCAAAAAGCACAAGGAATCAGGAGCGTCTATTACCATTGCCTGTACCCCGGTCAGCAGGGAAGATGCAAGCCAGTTGGGGATTCTCAAGGCGGATAAAAACAATACCATTACTCAATTTCTAGAAAAACCAGGACCTACTAAGGATATTAGTAATTTTAAAATGCCCCCGGAACTGCGGCCGGATCAGATTAAGGGAGAAGGCTACCTGGCGTCTATGGGTATCTATGTTTTTAATGCCCCGGATATGGAAGCCTGCCTTAATAATGAATTAACCGATTTTGGTAAAGAGATTATTCCCCAGGCTATTAATAACTTAAAGGTTAATGCCTACCTGTTTGATGGGTATTGGGAAGATATCGGGACCATCAAGAATTTCTATGAGGCGAACTTGGAACTCACTACCTTGCGTCCTCGCTTTGATATCCATGATGAAACCAAGCCCATCTATACCCACATGCGGAATCTCCCCCCGTCAAAGATGAATTTCAGCAACATGAACCAGTCCATAGCCGCGGAAGGGTGTATTATTACCAATGCCTCTATCACTAACTCAATCGTGGGTGTCAGAACGGTGATTGAATCCGGAGCCAGTCTGAACGGCGTGATCTGTATGGGAGCGGACTTCTATGAATCGGAAGCCAAAAAACAGAAAAACGCCGAGGCCCGGATACCTAACATGGGTATTGGCAGGGGGGTCATTATTAAAGGGGCTATTATTGATAAAAACGCCTGCATTGGTGAAGGCTGCCGTATTGGGGTGGATCCTATAAACCGGAGTGACGGCAATTATGGCCAATACTATATCGTAGATGGTATCATTGTAATCCCCAAAAACGCGATCCTCTATCCAGGCATGATAATCTAAGGGGTCAGAGATGAACCGGCGGACATGAAGTCGATTTGAAGGGGGATGCCAAGGTGGGCTTGGGATCCCCCTCATCTTATAAGCGGGTTTTTCGCCGCTCTGCAAAACCGGTGATGTTTTGAAACGTAAACTCCGAGTTGTCATCCAGGGTGATTTTCCCTGAGAAAAACCCGCATACCTGTCTGAATCTCAAAGAATGAAAGAACAGATGGTTATGTTCTACCCGTTCCTGCTGGGGAACAAACTGCATTTCCAGGCGGTTATCATTGCTGGTAAAATTCCAGGGCAGGAGCCAATTCGTGGGAGAAATATGAAAGGTAACCTGATCCAGTTTATGCAGGGTCCCATCCAGAAAAAAGGCATTTTCCGTACCCATGCTGGAATCAGCAGAACCATACCCTACACTAAACCCAATCTGTTTGCCTTGGCTTATCCCACAGGCCGCTGCCCAGTACCGTATATCCATCTGGGGACGTATCCCCCGGTTCCAATCGAAAATCCCCCAGGCATTACCCCGGGTAAATATCAGTTCAGCAGTACCGAATTGGATCACCCCCTCGACTATATACCAGGGAGAACGCCGGGAATAGCAGAAGGCGTTTTTTTCCCGTCGCCAAGGCATGAGGGTAACTATGGACTGGGCCCCTGGGGGGCTAAATAACACCAACTCTCCCCGCAGTTTTCGGTGATGCCCGAACTTAGGGATATCTGCTTTTATGATCCGCACCCCTTCTTGCATGGTAATGAAATCCAGAGAGGACTTTTTCTGCCGAATCCTCACCGAACCGGTTTCGCTATTGAAAGGCATTTCAAAAAGTCCCATTGAAAAGGGGGTAATCAAGACCTGGGAAAACCACCGCTTATCTTTGAGCGAAATAAGGGATACACCGACATACCCTAAATAGCCGCTTTCAAGAATTTCAAACACGATTAAATGGGTGGGGGAAAAAATGATATACCGATCAGACTCGGTAAGTCTTCGGGGAGATACTCGAAGTGCCATGGGATCATAGTGAAATAGGCTTGAACGGGCCCATCCAAACTGTACCGGCTTGCCAGTAGGATCCAGAATGGAAACCGGTACCCTATGCTCAACTTGCGCCATACAGATAATGTACTATGAAAAAGGGGGAAGCCTGTGCTATTTTTAGGGTAAATTCCCCTTTTTCGATCTTTGATGCTTAAACAGTAGGCCCTCGGATGGTTAGAATAATGAAAGGGGACTCAGAATTGTTATAAGTGGTAAAGCGTCATAAGAACGGAACCTGTTTTTTCCAAACCCAATGGCGCTCCTGGTTGAGCTCCAAGCCCCGGTGTTTAATCGGTATTGTCCCTTGCTCTGAGGGATTCTGAATTATCAAAGAGCACATCTGCAGCATAGCTTCATTGGTCAATGAGGCCAGGGGATTTTTTGTTACTAATCTTTCCTTAGTTTGGGGTTTGCTCCAGCCTTAGTCTGGGGTGTATTCCAGTCATAAGGCAATACACGAGAGTCCGCAAAGGGACTTCATTTTTACGAATTATTCGGATAACTGAACGCTTATTCGGGGATTTTTCCTTTGTACCAGTCTGAAGAGCGAGATTAGTACCTTTTGAAAAGATGAGGAACTCTCAAAGCCCTGAGAGAAGGGGCCATACAGATGGAATTGACCTAACCGTTCACTATTTCCGGCCAAGCGCCCCGGAACATCACGGCTTGGAGTGTGTATGATTAGCTAGAGGTTTCATACGGTATTGGGGCCAAGGGGTTTTCCAGAATGATAGGGATCATTTCAAAAAACGATACGGATTATGTTGGAAAATGGTACGGATGATTTTAAGGGCCCAAAGGGAAAGGTTTTATTGCTATGAGGTAAACCGCTTCATACGCTGCTGCACAGATGGTTTCGTCCGTCCTTTCAGGTTGAGGGTTT
>JAITAI010000268.1 GCA_031284195.1 Treponema sp. | reverse complement strand
AATAATTTCATTTTCATAGTTTTGATTATTTCACTTTTCTATTTTTTTTGCAATATATTACAAAACGAATTTTGCCTTTTCCAATCACTCTTTTTGACTTTATAGACAGACTCTAATTACTCTAACCATTTCTATCCTCCTAAACGAGCGGTTGAATTTTATTATATTTCCCTGTTGTTTGTATCAAATTCTAATCTTCCATCAATTCATCTTTAATGTAATTCCGCCCATTCTACCGCAAGTCCCAAAATACGGGCAGGCAGTTTGCCTTCCAAAATTGATAAATTTTTTTATGTCTATTTCCGCATCGTATTCATTATATATAACATGAAAATGCGGCGGATTATGATCTTTGAAATACATGGCGATAATAATTCCCAAAAAACAGCTTAACTCCAGCATAGTTTTATTAACATATGGATGAAATTTTTGCAAGAGCTCTTTTGTGCATATTTTTTTATAATTTTGGTGCAATTGCATATAACGTTCCAGCTGTAACTGACGTTTGGACGACACTATAAAGAAACCCGTAGGGTTTCGCCGCCCAAATATGGGTGAGGGAGGCGTGGGAGTGAAACGACCTAGCCGAACGGAGGGCCGAGGGGCCTTTAGGCCCCGCAGCGTTTACAGGCCTGTTATGTGCCGTACTGCCGTACCTCATATTTTAGTATCATATTTTTATAAAATATTGAGCCCAATGTTTTTTGCCAGTTCAAATCCGTTTGTAGTGTTTATATCTCCAATTTTATTTACACTGGGTATCATTAATATTTCCCTATTTTCCCACCCCTGAGAATCAGATATTAATTTATAAATCTTTACTATTCCTTCAAAGACATTTACATCATCTTCCTCCGCACAAACCATTAAAATTGATTTTTTAATTTTCAATTTTCTCTTTCCAATAATAATTGTTTCAATAGTCTTTTTATATATTTGAAAAAACGTTCAGCCCAAATTGCACATAATTGCTGATGAACGAAATTATAAAATCACCGCTGCCTTGCTTGGGGACTTCAAGCCTTACAGCGGAAGTATGGCCTGGAGATTGATTTTGACGATTACCGGCGCTGTGGCAATCACGCTGATTCAGACTTGGCCCGGGGTTTTTAATTCCCCGGTACGAGCTATATCGTCCCGTCTATTGGACAGTAAGGCAAATCGAATTGCAGGGTATCCGGGTATTTAATCCCTGCACCGGTATTCAGTAAAACCGCCGTCTCCCCTGCCTTGAGCCAGCCTGCATCCCGCAGTTTTTTTAGGCCCGCCAGAACCGCGGCTCCCTCAGGACAGACAAAGGTTCCTTCCAAAGAGGCCAGTTCCAGCAGGGCGTTTATAATCTCCTTTTCACTCACTGCCACAGCGCAGCCTTCAGTCTGATAGACCGCTTCCAGGACCAGAAAATCCCCCAGGGCCTTGGGGACATTGATGCCAAAGGCAATGGTTTGAGCATGGGGGAACAGTTCACTTTCCTTTGCTTTTTTCTGGTAAGCCTCCACAATGGGAGCGCAGCCTTCGGCCTGAACCGCTACAAGCCGGGGCAGTTTGTCCCTGATCCAGCCCAACTGACCCATTTCCTTCAAGGCTTTGTAAATCCCAATAATCCCCACACCGCCTCCTGTGGGATAGGCGATAACATCCGGGACCTGCCAGCCTAACTGTTCCACGATTTCGTAGCCCATGGTTTTTTTACCTTCGATGCGGTAAGGTTCCTTTAAGGTACTGACATCGTACCAGCCGTGGACCGGAATAGACCGGGCTAGGATTTTTCCGCAGTCGCCGATAAGCCCCTGGACCAGATGAACCTGCGCTCCTGCGGCCACACTTTCGTTCCGGGTGATGCGGGGTGCATCCTCAGGCATAAGAATATGCGCGGATATACCGGCCCGGGCAGCGTAGACAGCCCAGGCCGCGCCGGCGTTACCATTGGTAGGCATGGCCACGTCCCGAACCCCCAGTTCCTTTGCCTTGGATACCCCCACTGCTGCGCCCCGGGCTTTGAAGGTTCCCGTGGGAATAATGCCCTCGTCCTTCATATACAATTTCCCAAAGGCGTATTTTTGGGCGATGGTAACAAGGGGCGTGAGAGGGGTACATCCTTCTCCCAGGGAAAGGATATTCCGGTCATCCAAAACCGGTAGCAGTTCCTGGTAGCGCCAAAGCGTTGCCGGACGGCTTTTGATGGTTCCTGGATCCACGATTTGAGCTGCCCGCTCCAGATCATACTCGACGAGGAGAGGGGAGCCGCATTGACAGAGATGCTGTATCTCCCGGTGATCGTAGGATTTCTTACATTTCGGGCAAACCAGGGCGGTAATACAACTCGGTATGTTCATGGGTTCTCATCATAGCCGTGGTTTGGGGAAAAAGTCAATTCCGATATTCTATCGGTGGTTTTCCCCTAATCTCAGGCTAAACGGGTAATACCCTGAACCATTCCTACCTGCCAGATGAAACCGGCTCCCAAAGCGGCCTAAAGTCCGTTTTTATTATACTAAGGCGACGGCTTCTCCATTTGACCTTTATGAAACAACCTCAAAAGGTAAACGCACAACCTACTTCATAACTAATACTCAAGAAATGCCTAAAATATGACGAAAATTATATAAAAGTGAATCTTTTTTAAAACACGGTTAATTTTGAAAAAGATTTGGAAAAAACCAGCCCAAGGACTGGTTTTTTCTATAAGGTTAAAAAAGTTAGCGCTTTTTCACAATCTGCCATGCTGAAAAAGCCTCATGTAAGAAAGAAACGAAACTATAGCTTTAGATTACTAGAGGAGCAATGGTATGAAAAGAGTGTTGAAATTAGCACTTATATGCCTGGGGGGTATATTCATATCCCTTACGATTGAAGCGCAAACCAAGCCGACTCTTACGATCCTGCCTTTTACCGGTGCGGTTGGGGGAGATGAGGAAATCATTACCTTACTATTTGCGAATCAGGGGGATCTGCGTACTGCCTTTACGGTGGTACCCTGTACCAGCAATTTTAAGCGTATTACCGAAGAGACCGTCTTTCCTGATTGGGCAAAAACCCAGGCGGATATTATTGGGGTAGTACAGACTGAACTTAACGCGGACTTTACCGTGATTGTACGCACTGAGAAGATAGGAACCGCTCATCTTGCCCTGGTCTCTCTGGTAGAGCTGAAAACCCTCCGTCATTTAGATGGGGAGTACCGGTACTATCGCAGCCTCAGCGAATTTCGTTCTTTTGTACCGGATATAGCCGCCAAGTTGATACAGGCTGCCCAGAGGCTCCCGGATCAACTTCCTGAGCTGACGATTTTACCCTTTTATACCCCGGTACAGGGAGTGCAATCCTGGGAAGTGGATATATTAGTACAATTGCTCACTATTGAATTAGCAAACAGCCACAAGTATACTGTACTCCCCTGGGCCTTACGCATTGAAACCTTGATCCGGGACTTAACCATACCTTATTTTGGCATCATTGATCCTGACCGTATCAAAACCATCGGTATCATAACCCATATCCCTTATGTCCTTACCGGAGATGTACTTAACCTGGGAAGTACCAAGCTGTTCATGGCTTCTATCGTAGATACGGAAGATGCAAACCTGGTCAGCGGAGGAGACGTAGAATATAAGGTCATAAGTGAGGATTTACCTGTACTGACCGAACTCTTAGCATCCCTAACCGGAACAGAATTTCAGACAGCCCATTCCCCGGAAATCCCCGAACCGGTACAAGAAGCAAGTCCTCCGGTAGCGCAAAAACAGAGAGCTCCCGCTGAACAATTGGTCCACATACCTGAAGGCCTTGGCTTATTGGGAAGCCCCCTGACAGAAATTGCCCGGGATACCGATGAAGTACCTCATTGGGTCAGAGTATCCTCAAGTTTTTATATGGGGAAATATGAGGTAAGTCAGCAGGAATATGGGGCAGTGATGGAAACTAATCCGAGTTATTTCAAAGGGGATACTTTCCCGGTAGAGCGGGTAACTTGGTTTGACGTAATACAGTACTGCAATCTTCGGAGCATCCAGGAAGGGTTAACTCCTGTGTATACTATTGATCAAGAAAAGGTAATCTGGAACCAAAAGGCAAATGGGTACCGTTTACCCACTGAGGCGGAATGGGAATACGCCTGCCGGGCAGGGACTACCACGGCCTTTAATATGGGGGATACCATAGACCCAACGCAGAGTAACTATGATGGAACCCATACCTACGCTAACAGTTCCTTAGGGATATACCGGCATCAGACAACCGCTATAGGCAGTTTTCCTCCGAATCCCTGGGGACTCTATGATATGCACGGGAATGTGTATGAATGGTGCTGGGATGGGTATGCGGCCTATGGTTCCGCTGATTGGGTTGCAAATCGCCGGATAGTCCGCGGTGGAAGCTGGTACAGCGCTCCCCAATATCTGCGCTCGGCTAACCGGGTCCGCATGTCTCCGTATACCAAAACCAGTTACTTAGGATTCCGGGTGGTACGGGCCGCTGAATAAGGGAAAGAGGATGTATTCTTGTCTCCATACCCATTCCACTTTCTGTGACGGCCAGGATACCATTGAAAATCTGTGCCGGAGGGCCTATGAAAAGGGTTTGGCGTCTATTGGGTTCAGTTCCCACGCACCGGTATACCGTAAAACCGGGTTTTGTACGGATTGGCATATTCAAGAAGATCGCTTAGAGGCGTACGTGGATACGGTGCGAGAGGCCCGGCAGCAGTGGGAAGGGAAGATCCGGGTCTTTCTCGGCCTGGAAATTGATTATATTCCGGGCCTCATGGGACCAGCAGACAAGGACTATCATGACCTGGGTTTGGATTACCGTATCGGGTCAGTGCATTACGTGATTCCCCCTCAAGGAGCCCCTTTTGCCGTGGATGATAGCCCGGAAGTATTTGAAAAAGGCATCCGGGAAGGGTTTGCGAATGACCCGGAAGCCTTAATTGAAGCCTATTGGGACACGGTGGAACAGATGATCCGGGCCGGGGGTTTTGATATCCTGGGACATACGGATTTGATAAAGAAAAACAACGCTCCAGCTCAGAAAAAAAGGTGGTTTTCCTTGGAAAGCCCTGGGTATCAACGCCATATAAAGGGCATTGCCGATACTATTGGGGCTTTTCCCGTGGTGGTAGAAGTGAATACCGGGGGACTTAACCGTTATAAAATCCCGGATACCTACCCTTCCGGCGCTCTGCTGGGGCTTTTACAGGCAAAACACGTACCGGTTATCATTACCGCAGATGCTCATAGAGCAGAAGACCTGGACGGCCATTATGAGGAAGCCCGGAAAACCCTGCTTCAGGCAGGGTACACCCATGCGGTTTTATTCGAAGGAACCAAAAACGGGGTTCCTCAATGGAAGGAAGAGCCCTTAGCAGAATGAAAAAGCAGGTGAGGCAGGAGGCGTACGTTTTGCCCTTGGCAAGAAGCCCCATGTTTTACCCTGAATACTAAGAGTCTGCGAAAGAACGCTCATGTTCACGAAGTAGTCAGATACATGAGCGTAATTGCGGACTGAAGTCTATAGGTGTTTACTTTATTACTAATAAACCACGAACCCCACGAATTAACACGAACTGGTGGCTAGCAAGGGCAGCTAGGAACCAGAAGTTCGTGATGGTTGGTGTGGTTTCGGGCTAAAGCCCGGTGGTTAAATTGCTTAAGTAAACGCATATATACTGAAGTCCGGCGGACTTTTTTGGTCGAACCTACGTTACTGTAGCATGGGGCCGCTCACCTGGCCTGTGTGAGCGGTTCCCACCAGTCCAGGTGTGAGGCTCTCACTAGTCCAGGTGTGAGGCTCCCGCCAACCCCTATGTGAGGTTCCCCCTAGTCCAGGTGTGAGGTTCCCATCAGTCCAGGTGTGAGGCTCCCACCAACCCCTGTGTGAGGTTTCCACTAGTCTAGGTGAGAGGCTCCCACCAACCTGTGTGTGAGGTTCCCCCTAGTCCAGGTGTGAGGTTCCCGCCAACCCCTGTGTGAGGTTCCCCCTAATCCAGGTGAGAGGTTCCCACCGGCCCGGGTGGGAGGGGTTTAGGTTCTGGCAGGGGCTTCGGGCTGTGGAACAATCAAAGGGAAGTCATAGGTGATAGTACGGGGTTCGTTGAGCAGGTGTTGAGCGTTGGAGAAGCGGGTGATTATTTTGATGGTATACGCGCCGGGGCTCAGGGAGGGAACCCGGAACACGAGCTTCTTGGGCATATTTTCCGTGAGTTTACGGGTAACCCGGGTTTCTGCACCGCTGGCATCCACAAAGAAGACCCCTAAACCCGGCTCATCTTCCGGGGCTATCTTGATTTTGTCGCCGGTTACGATGATGTCTTCTTCCGGGGTTATGGCGCCGTCGGTCTTGCCGGTGATAACGTCGGTTACAAGGCCGATAAATGCCCCGGAATCCTTCTCTCCCAAGACTTCAACTCCCACGGTTTCCAAGACAGAGCGCATTTCCTGGCTAGGGCTTAAGTCCAGGGTGATCTTGTGGACCGCAGGGTCAAAGGTGTGGTTTACGCCGACCCAGGAACCGGTAATCCGGGGGGCTATGCGGGCGCACCCGTCCTGGACTGCGGAGCCTGCTGCGAGGGCTTCCCGGACGATTTCGTCCCGGGTTTGCAGGATGCCGAGAATGGTTTCCAGGCGCAGCTCAGACCTGCCTGCCACCATACGGGTGGCGATGTCATCGTTGCGCAGGGTATTCCCCGCAGTGGATACTTCCACGACAAAGTCGTTCTCTACGTCCTTGGTGAGGAGGTTGCGCCTGAGCCATACCTTCCAAAATGTTTTCTTTGCCATTGATGTCCTTCCTTTAATAGAGCTGGGTGGAAACGGAAGTTTCCGCGCCCCTCTCCTATACTATCCTGCCCTCAAGGGCAGGGGTTATCCTGCTTGAAAGTCAGGGAACAGGCCCCTGCCTTGGTTTTGAAAGGGCTGGTCCTGCACGCTGCGCCTTGACGCAACTCTACGCTACGTCTCGACGTAACCCTGCGCTGCGCCTTGACGAAACCTTACGCTGCACCTCGACATAACGCTATGCCGTGTCTTGACATAACGTTATACTGTGCCTTGACGTAACCTTACGCTGCGCCTTGACGAAACCATGCATTGTACTTTGATGTAACCCTACGCCGTGTCTTGACGTAACGCTACACTGTACCTCAACGTAACGCTATGCCGTGTCTTGACATAACGTTATGTTATGCCTTGACGCAACCCTACGCTGCGCCTTGACGAAACCATGCACTGCACTTTAACGTAACGCTATGCCTCGACATAACGCTATGCCGTGTCTCGATATAACGTTATACTGTGCCTTGACGTAACCCTGCACTGCACCTTGACGTAACCCTACGCCGTGTCTTGACATAACTCTGCGTTGCACCTTGATGCAACCTTACGCTGCACCTTGACATAACCCTACGCCGTGTCTTGACGTAACGCTGCACTGTACCTCGACATAACGCTATGCCGTATCTCGACATAACGTTATGCTGTGCCTTGACGCAACCCTGCACTGCACCTTGACGTAACCCTGCGCCGTGCCTTGACTTAACGTTTTATTCCCAGCCCCCGGCAGTGCCGGATCTACGGCTGTCCAGGTTTACCCCCGGACCTGCGGTGGTGTTACGCACCTTCTCGGTATCGCTATTTACATACGCCACTTTTCCCTTATTTGCCGAATTAGCAGTGTCAATGGTGGAATTGCTCCGCTTGATAAAGGTTCCACTGCTATTCACATACACGCCGCCGCCGTTGCGGGAAGCGGTATTACCGCTTATAGCGCCCCCTTCCATGGTGAAGGTTCCGCTACTCCCCACATATACGCCGCCGCCGCTGCCGTTGCGGGAAGCGGTATTATCGCTTATGGTTCCCCCTTTCATGGTAAAGGTTCCACTCTCCATATACACGCCGCCGCCGTAGGAGGCGGTGGCATTGTCGCTTATGGTTCCCCCTTCCATGGTAAAGGTTCCGTTCTCCATATATACTCCGCCGCCGTAGGCACTGCCACTGCCGGTGGAGAAGAAAGCACTATTGCTGCTTATGGCTCCTCCTTTCATGGTAAAGGTTCCGTTTACCATATACACGCCGCCGCCGTCACCGGAGGCAGTATTATCGCTTATGGTTCCCTCTTTCATGGTAAATATCCCGTTCTTTACATATACACCGCCACCGAATCTGCGGACGGAGCCGGAGATGGAGGCAGTATTGCCGCTTATGATTCCCCCTGCCATCGTAAATATTCCACTATCCACATACACGCCGCCGCCGTAGGAATCAGTATTGCCCCTTATCTCTCCCCCTTCCATCGTAAAGGTTCCGCTATCACTGATCATAACCCCGCTTTTTTTCGCATTGATTATCCTGGAGCCTGGGTTCATGACCAGGGCCCCCCCATCTACAGCCACCGCGTTATACGCTTTATAATTACCGTCTAATAAGATGTTGTTTTCTAATAGCAAAGTAATGGTCTCTGGAACGGTAAAAAGAACGGCGTTTCCCGTATTGGTGATGGTGCGGACAGTTCCCTCTCCTTTTATGATGATGGTTTTTTCTGCATTCATGGTAAAGGTAACTGCCTCTAAGCTTATGCTGTTGGTGAGCGTTATGGTGTACCTATCTTCTTTTGAAGAAGCGTTTATAGAAGCAATGGCGGCAGTGAATTCTTGGGAAGAAGCAACATTCCAACCTGGAAGAAGTGTAACCGATGAAGCAGCGCTCAGGGTGGAACCCCCGGAGTTTACCGAGGCTACCCAGACGTAATAGGCGGCGTTATTGGTCAATCCGCTTATGGTCGTGGTGGTTCCAGTGATGCCGGTTTTTGCCGGACTCCCAGGAGGCGTCTGACTGGTACTGTAATACACGCTGTAAGCGCTTGCCAGGGATACTGCGTCCCAGGTTACGGTTATGCTGCCGTTCCCTGCCTGTAATACCACATTCTGAGGAGCGGGCAACGTGAGGTTTATGCTTTTTGCCCTGCTCATGGCGGAACCGCTGGAGTTTACTGATTCGACCCACACGTAATAGGCGGTGTTATTGGTCAAGACGTTTATGGTCGCCGTGGTTCCGGTAATACCGGATTGGGCCGGTGTTTCCGGCGGGGTCTGGCTGGTACTGTAATACACGTTGTAAGAACGGGCGATTGGTACTGCCTCCCAGGTTACGATTATGCTGCCGTCTCCAGGTTCTAATACCATGTTTTGCGGAGCCGGTAAGGTGAGGCTTATGACTTTTGACCCGCTCATGGTGGAACCGCTGGAGTTTACTGATTCGACCCACACGTAATAGACGGTATTATTGGTCAAGTCGTTTATGGTCGCCGTGGTTCCGGTAATACCGGATTGGGCCGGTGTTTCCGGCGGGGTTTCGCCGGTACTGTAATACACGTTGTAAGAACTTACCCGTGGTACTGCGTCCCAGGTTACGGTTATGCTGCCGTCCCCAGACTCTAATACAATGTTCTGGGGAGCCGGGATCATGGGTTTGACGTTGCTCATGGTGAGGAGGGTTCCGTCATATCTAAAAGAATAAACCGTATCTCGGACAAACTCCCGAATCCCATCGGGAAAGGGAACAAGGCTACTGGCGTTCCGCATAAAACTATAGACCCCTGCCTCTTGGGGTTCAATCTGGTAGGCCCCAGTCTCCCCGGGCATGATGAGGGTTGAATCCCTACTCAGAGGAATCAACTCATGCCCCCCCTGGTTAAAGGCCAGGGAATAGAGGCTGGCGTTTTCTATTTTGACGTAGGCAAAACCGGTTTCAATGGAGTTCAGCACGGGTATATTTACCTTGTTGACCTTCTTTTCATCCACCCGCACGGTAATGGCCGGTCCATTCTGAGTAATGGGGATTCCTTCAATTTCCAGGAGATATACCGGATAAAACGCGACTCCCACCAGGTTCGGGGAGGCTTCAACTTTTTTGGTTCCCTTGGCAGGCGCCTCGGCAATAAGGGTAAGATGGGACGGGTCTTGGTAGATCCGCACGGGAAAGGCCTCATGGTTTTGGAACTCTATATAGGTCTTGCTATCTTCTGATGGGGTTTCATTGGGCGTTTCGTTAGGCGTCCCATTGGGATTCCCATTAGGCGTTTCATTAGGCGTTTCATTGGGAGTCCCGTTGGCCTGATTGTCCGGGGGGTCATCCTTAACATCAAGGGAACAGCTTAAAAGGATCAATGCCAGCGCGGATAGCGCCGCGAAAATCCACTTTCTCATACGCATAGTTTAACTCCTTATGGAAGGAAAGGTTCTCAAGAACCTCCCTTCTATAGAACTGGGTTAGTTATAATAGTTACTGGCCTCAACCTCGGTAACCGTGATCTCTGAAGCATTTTCGTTACTGGGGATGGTGATTTCGTAGACCTTGTTCGCCTGTATCTCCATATCCACCGGAACCTGCTTGTTCTGTTCCCAGGCCATGGCTCCAAAGTTGATAACCTTAGTGTTATCCTTGATCTCAAATCCGCTTACCAACTGAGAGGTCCCTCCAGTAATCACCAAATCACCGCCGGCCCCGCCGTTGGTCTTTTGGTTATTCGCATAATACACCCGGACGGATTTGTTACTGTTGTTTTTCACCAATACCGCGGGCTTCACATTGCTGGTAGGTACATTATTCGGATTGATCGTAGTATTATAGACTGGATTCTCGTTGACTACCTGGGCAGTATTTGCCTGAGAGCGATCCGTCGTCTCCACCAGAGCCACGGTTTTCCCGTTGTACCTCAATTCCTTGGAAAAGTAGACGAAGTAATCATAAGGGGTGTTCATATTGATAGGGATGATCACCCGCTCCGCACCCGGCTCAATGACCGCAAAGTTCTGGCTCAAATCCGATTTCTTAATCTGCACCCAAAAGGTGGTCTTGTTGTTGAAGACCCAAGTGCCGCTGCCGTAGGTGTTAGAAGGAGAAACCGTTACTGAATAGGCTTGGGTATTGGAGTAATAGGCAAGAACATTAAACTGGGTGGCTTGGGCTTGCCATTCTTCATAGTTCCCCTTGTCCACTGCCAAGATGGTGTAGAACGTTTCTTTCGGCAGTTTCACCTTAACGGAACTTAAAGGGCCAACAGTACCGATATAATTTCCCGCTTCCGGGGTTCCGGTAAAGAGCAGGGTATTACTGTTCACCGTATTGCGTATTTCCAAGAGCCCAGTGGGGTCAACCCTGCCTGTGGGATAGTTGTAAAATCCCGCATACAGATCGTTTCCGCCATTCCCGCTGTTCCACGCAGCGGTAAACACCACATCCGCATTGACGGTAAAATCCGCGCCTGCTTCATAGGTTTTGTCCCCGGTTTTCCAGCCTCCAAAGGTTTTCCCTTCCGGCGCAGTCATACCC
>JAITAI010000241.1 GCA_031284195.1 Treponema sp. | reverse complement strand
TAAAGGCAAACCCTTTGGACTGGAAGGATACGTGCGATTCAACTTCGGTACCACTCGTGCGCGGCTTGAGGAGGCGATAGGGCGGATAAAGGAAGGACTAAACCAGGGGATATAAAAATGATATGAATTAAGCTGATTCAAAAGTCGGTTGGTTTTGAACCGCGTAAGTAATTTCTAACTAGAAAAGAAAAGCTGATAGGTTTTGCATGAGACATGTGTACTGCAATGGACGAACCCTTTCCTCTTACTTCTAAAGAATAAGATGCTTGGGAAATTGCCGATAAAACATGGAGGAAGCTAGAGAGCTAGTGAACCAGGGGCAACTGACCATAATAAGGGTAAAAATCTCAACCTGAGCTGTTCGCTAAGGCAGGGATTATGCTACCTAAAGCGCCTTGGAATTTCCCAACACCAAAAAAGGCCAAGCAGATACTCACGGTGTATAAAGGGATCTGACCTTTCATGGTGTTTTGAATCTATGGGGCCCTCTTGACTATGCGGGTAACTGGATTTATGCTCAGTACGAGGATTCATACGTTTCTATAAGCGCTGCAGCAAGATCTGGGGTTTCATGTAACAGATTATAGAAAAAATGAAATAGAGGCTTATTTGGAGGATACTATAACCATCGTACTGGATAACCGGGATCTTTTATCAGGGGTATGTGGTGCGAATGATGAAAATCTCAGGCTTATCGAAGGGTTTTTAGGGGGGCGTATCATAGCCCGAGGAAACGAAATTCGTTTAGAAGGGGTAGACAAGGCCGGTCTCCGGCGTTTCAAGCCAATGATGGATAATCTTATTGCGGTGGTCCAGGCTGGAGAAAGCCCTTCTCCTGAGTACATCCGGGCCTTGGCAGGAGCAGTAGTTCCCCATCCCTCAGAGGAACTGCCCCTTGCCGCAGGAGAGATCCTTTCGGTGGATCCTATTCGGGAAGGGATGATCCATATTCCTCAGGGCTTGTGTAGGGTCTATCCCCGAAGCAGGAATCAGGGTATGTATGTTCAGGGGATGCGGGCCCATGAAATTAGTTTTTGCATAGGCCCTGCAGGGACCGGTAAAACCTTTCTCGCCATTGCCGAGGCTTTACGGCTGGTTTTATCAAAAAAGATGCGGAAATTGGTATTAACCCGTCCGGTCGTCGAGGCCGGAGAGAACCTGGGTTTTTTACCGGGAGATTTGGCCCAGAAGATAAGCCCCTACCTGCGTCCCCTCTATGATGCCATGGAATCCCTGGCCCCTTATGAGGTAATTCGTCATCTGGAAGAAAACCGCACCATAGAAATCGCGCCCCTGGCCTATATGCGGGGGAGGAGTCTCAATGAAGCGGTGATCATCCTAGATGAAGCCCAAAATACCACCAAAGAACAGATGAAGATGTTTCTTACCAGGCTAGGAGCAGGGTCCCGGGCGGTCATTACCGGGGATGTTACCCAGATTGATCTGCCTAAGCGCGTTGATTCCGGACTCTTACATGCCGTTTCCGTACTTTCCGGGGTGGAGGGTATCTATTTTGCCTACCTTCATACCGGTGATGTCGTACGGAATCCGCTGATCAAAAAAATAATAGAAGCCTATGAGCATAAAAAAACCCCTTGATCCTTCACACCCTTCCTGTTTTGGGAGCATCAAAATTCTGGGAACCAAGCTAACCGGTATCCTTACATTCGCTACCACCCGCCGGGGTCCTGCTCTAACTACCTTTATCGCCTTTTTGCTATCTACCGTAGTGGTACTCCAGTATCAAGGGGCCAATGGAGGCGCCCCAGGAGATCTCCAGGAATTCGAGGCGGGGAAGGTAGCAGAACGGGATGTACTGGCGGAACAGGCAGTATCCTATGTGGATGAAACCGCTACCCGGCTGAAGTTGGAGGTCCAGCAGCATTTAGTTCCCCCAGTCTTTAGGTATAGCCCGGAGGTGACCGCGGAAGCACAGCAGGAGTATGCCCGTTTTGTATCCCTTTCCCGGCCATACCTTACCCAAGCAGAGGCGGAGCAGGAAGAGCTTGAAGCCTATACTCAGGAAATCTATCGAGCCTTTCCCGGTATGTTTTCTGGAGAAACCTTGGATATCCTCTATCATGAGCCTAAAAGGGAAAAAATTCTGGAAACCGGATCCGCGGCGCTGGATCATTTTATGGAAGAGGGCATTTTTGCCCTCCCTGATACCGGCTTGGAGGACTATAATCATGAGGTCGTCGAATTACTCCGGAGTTCCAAAGCCAGGACAGGACGGGAACGGATTGAGTTTACCCATATTATTACCCTGGACACTTTGCCAGATGCAGTGAACCGTTGGTATATAGCGGACAGGCTTCCTGCGTCCTTTGGGGTCCTTGGTTTTTCACTGCTTAAACCTTTTATTAAGGAAAATGTATTTTTTTCTGCAACCGATACGGATCAGCGCTTGGCTGAGACCAAGGCTCAGATCGATGCTGTGGTTAAACATATCGAACCAGGAACCCGGATTATCAGAAAGGGATTTATCATAACCAATGAGGATATGACCAAGCTGCGGGCTTTGAATATGGCGGTTTCCAAGCAGGATCCCCGGCGTATAGTCGGTCAAATTCTGGTGCTGTTCCTCTTGTATAGCCTCTTTATGTTTCTTGGATGGGTCCAGAGTATAGACAAGGGAGGCCTTACCGATGCGGAAATCTATGTATTATCCGGCTTGACCGCGCTCTATATCATTGGTGCGACGTTGGCAAAGAACCTGCCCTTTAATACGGAATTTTTTCCGGTTTCCATTGTGCTTCCCACTGCTTTAGTGATCATGCTGCCTGCCATCTTGATAAATCTCAATTTGGCCCTAGCATGGGCCCTGATGTTGCCGATAAGCGCTTTTTTATCCGGTTCTTTTGATGAAGCGGCGTTTATTCTGGCCCTGGTATCCGGTGTAGTTGCCTCTTATGCCCTAAAAGGGGCTGAAAAACGGATGGATCTGGTCAAAGCCGGCTTGATCAGCGCTGGGGCTAACGGGATTGCCATACTAGCCATACTCCTCCTCAAGGATGCTGCCGGGGAGGTCTATCCGATGGTCCTCTTCTGGGGGGCCTTTAACGGTCTTGCCTCAGGAATGTTGGTCTTAGGGTTCTTACCTCCCTTGGAACACGCCCTTAATGCGGCTACTACCTTTAGGCTCATCGAATTATCGGATCTTAATGCGCCCCTGATCAGGCGGCTTTTCACTGTGGCGCCCGGGACCTACAGTCATGCGATCATGGTGGCTAACCTCGCGGAAGCGGCCTGTCAAGAGATCGGCGCCAATCACCTGTTGGCACGGGTTGGCGCCTATTACCACGATATTGGAAAAATGGACCAACCCGATTATTTTGTGGAGAATCAAACCTCCTATAATAAACACAATGATATCCCCCCCCGATTGTCTGCTACCATTATCCGCAGCCATGTGAAACTAGGAGTGGAAAAAGCCCGGACCCTGGGGCTCCCGCGGGAAGTAACGAACATTATTGCAGAACACCATGGGAATTCGGTGATTACCTGGTTTTATAATGAAGCGCTGAAACAGGATCCCCAGGCGAGTAAGGAAGATTTTTCCTATCCAGGAAATCCTCCTCGATCCCGGGAATCCGCGGTGGTGATGCTGGCTGATGTGTCCGAAGCCGCGGTACGGACCCTGGAGAAGCCCACCGCAGCGAAGATTGAGAAATTCATTCAAGAACTCATCACTGCCAAGGTGGAACATGGCCAACTGGCCGAATCAGAACTGACCTTCCGGGACTTGGAAACCATTAAACATGCCTTTGTCCGGGTCCTGGCCGGATATTACCATTCCCGGATCGAATATCCTAAATTACCTGCCAAAGAGGTTGCCCATGAATCGGATTGAGGTACAAGCGGAAGTAGGTCCCCTCCCTCCGTGGACAGACGCAGCAAAGCGGTTTATGCTTACGGTATTGGATCAACTCCAGCGGGATAACTGGGATCTGTCGGTGCTGTTCTGTAGAGATCCCTATATCCGCAGCCTCAATGAGCGGTTTCGGCAACAGGATGAGGCTACGGATGTTTTATCCTTTGCCCTTGGGGAAACCATAACAGAAGCAGGGGAGCTCCGGTATTTGCCTGGGGATATCATCATATCCCTGGAAACCCTGGCAGAAAACGCCCGCTATTTTAAGGTTTCCGAAGACGAGGAGTTACGCCGGCTGCTCATCCATGGTATGCTTCATTTAGATGGCTGGGATCATGTTACTAACGGGACGCATGAACCTATGCTGCAATTGCAGGAACATCTCCTCGCGGAATTAGCGGGGGAGCGGATTTTACCCTGGGGAGAGGGGTTACCATGAAAGAGGGATCTTTTGTGCAAGGCCTTACCCAAAAGTGGGCGTCCATTTTAAAAAATTTGAAAAATAAGAAAATAAAGAACCTGAAAAAAGGGGAAGGCGCATTAGACCGCAAGACCTATCGATCCTTGGAAACGGATCAGCGGGCCATGATCCGGGGGGTGGTGGAGCTTTCAGGTACCACGGTCAAGGAGGTCATGGTTCCCCGGATCGACACGGTTTTTCTGCAGGCCGATGTATCCAAGGATGAACTTTTGGCCTGTATTACCCAAAGCGGCCATTCCCGGTTTCCCGTGTACCAAGAAACCATAGATAATGTCATTGGGATTCTCTATGTAAAGGATGTGTTAACCGGTCTGCTCAGGAATGAGGCATTTGACCTGAAGCGGCTCCTCAGAAAGCCCTTTTTTGTTCCTGAATCGAAGCATATTGATGACCTCCTACGGGAGCTGCGCCACCGCCGGGTCCATATCGCGGTGGTGGTGGATGAATACGGGGGAGTTTCGGGGATAGTTTGTATGGAAAACATCATCGAAGAAATAATCGGGGATATTCAGGATGAATTCGACCATGAGACTGAAGATGTCCTAGTCCTGGGAGAAGGGATCTACCTATGCGATGCCCGGGTAAACCTGGAAGACCTCAGCGAGCAGATCGGGATTGACTTTCCCGTAGAGGATTTTGATACCTTGGGAGGCTTTGTCTTTAACCTCTTTGGAAAGATCCCGGTCCGGTATGAAAAAACCGTGTATAAAGGCCATGATTTTATTATCCAGGATATGGCAGGGCATAAAATCAAAACCGTAAAGCTCATGCTTAAACCGGATTTTTCTAAACCAGATTTTTCTAAACGGGAGAACGCCTTATGAAACGTGTTTGTATGCTTATCCTGGTTGTAGTGGGGATATGCTGGTTTGTGGACCTGCCGTTTCTCTATTCCCAAACTCGTTCTCAGGGGTTCGGGGCAGCGGACTATTATGAAACAGGGCGCCGGTCTATGAGTCAAGAGGACTGGTATACTGCAGCAGAATCCCTACTGGAATGCCTGCGGCTTAACCCCGCCCACGCAGAAGGAGCCGCTGCCCTGGCAGAATGTTACTATGAACTGGGTGAATTCGATCAGGCCCTGATATGGGTACGAAAAGCCCGAACCCTGGCCCGGGGAAACCTGGTCTTGGCAAACCTGGAAGCTTTCATCCTCATTGCCCTGGGTCGGTTGGAGGAAGCCTCCTCGATCATTACCGATGTTTTAATCAGGGAACCCTATAATAAAGAAGCCCTCTTTGCCGCATCAGAGATGGACATAGCCCGGGGTCGTCCAGGGGATGCGGTTACCCGGTACCGGGAAGCGGTACGCCGTTATCCAGATGACCGGAGACTGTTGATTTCTCTCGCCTTAGTGTTGGGGTCTTTGGGGGATACTGAAACTGCCCGGAGCTATATTGATCGCGCCGTGGTTCAGCATCCTGATGACTACCGGGTTTATTATTATGCTGCATACCTTGATGCCCAATCGGGCCGTCTAGGATCGGCTATTCGGTATGCAGAGGATGCCTTGGCGTATAGGCCGGGGTATGGGCCGGCCTTCTCCCTCCTGGCGAGCCTCCGGTATCGGTCCGGTCAATACGAAGAAGCGAGCCGTCTGGCGGATGAGGCCATAAGCCTTAACCGGAACGATATAAGCGCCTGGTATCTCAAGGGGATGTCTTACATTAGGATGGGACGGAATGCGGATGCCATCACGATTCTTTCCACTGCATCCACCATCGATCCAACGGATGAATTTGTCCGGGCAGCCCTGGAGGAACTCATCATCTCAGGAACCGCCCTAGAAGATTCCCGCCGTTCTTCCTGGGCGGCCTGGCATTTTAACCGAGGCAGGGATTTCCGTTCCCGTAACCTGATTGAACAGTCCCTCTTTGAATACCGCCGGGGACTTAGGCTTAATCCCTATGCTCTGGACCGGCAAGAATATGCGGACCTGTTGCGGGTTCAGGGGTATCCTGCCCGCTATTTAGAAGAGCTGCGGTTTATGCAAAGTTTGGGTCTTGGAGATCGGAATTTAAACGATGCAGTAGAAGCCTACAACGCCCTACTGGATGAAGCCATCTACCGGCGCTGGTCGGTGAATCCTGTGGATGTTGCCACACGGCACTGGAAGGTGGCGGTATTTTCCCTAGTATCCCAAGCGAGTTCGTATCATGTAGATGCAGGAGCCACTGCCGCATCCTATATCAAAGATATCCTGACCCATGATCGGAACATCGCTCCTATGACATTGGAAGTACCCCAGGTTTCTTTTTCTCAGAGTTTCCGTTTAGCCCGGGAGGCCGAAGCGGATTATTTTCTGATTATTTCGGTTACTGAAAACGAACGGGATATGGCTATCAAGGGAGAACTCTTTGTTGGGCGGACCGGTTCTCCTGCAGGAGAATTCTACGCCTACCGTACTGGAGCGGATAGGCTGCGGAACGCTTCCCGGGGTATTGTTGACCAGCTCGTCGCCCAGCTCCCCTTCCGGGGAGAACTGCTCACCCATAAACAATCCCAGGGACTCATCGACAAAGGCCGGGCCGACGGGGTGAAAGCCGATATGGTTTATGAAGTGGTTAAGAAAGGGCAGTTGCTTATCCGCAGTGAGGGCATCGGTCTTACCTATTCCCCAGAAGATGTGGTAGGAACCTTGGTTATCGAAACTGCAGATGAAGAAGTCGCTTCCGGTTCCTTAACCCGCAAGGGTTTTTTTGACCGCATTGCACCGGGAGATGCGATTATCTTACAAGCCTCAAGTCAGGAAAATACCAAGCCGGTAGAGCCTCCCCTAGCGGATCCGGAACTGCGGGCCTTACTGTGGACCCTCAGGTGAGATGCCGGGGAACC
>JAITAI010000161.1 GCA_031284195.1 Treponema sp. | reverse complement strand
CAGGGCATCAATAAACTCCTTGGCCACCTTGATGTTGGTGAATAGGGGAATGTCAAAGTCCACTGCCATCCGGCGGATGAGGTAATTGTTCTTAAGCTCTGTCTCCCGGTTGTTTTTGGGCACGTTGATGATCATGTCAATTTCCCGGCCCTTGATAAAGTCCGCAATGTTCGGCTTCTTGGACTCGAGGGGCCAGTGGAGCGGGGTAACCGCCATACCATGAGAACCGAGGAATTGAGCCGTACCCCGGGAAGCGTACAGTTCATACCCCATAGCAATAAGCTCCCGGGCAGAATCCACAAAGTCCGCCTTATCCCCGATAGGCCCGGTCGAGAGGAGGATCCCCTTCTTGGGAATCCGATACCCCACCGAGAGCAGGGCCTTAAGAAAGGCGTCGTGGAGTTCTGTCCCGATACAACCCACTTCTCCGGTAGAGGCCATCTCAACCCCAGAAACCGGGTCAACCCCGTGGAGCCGGGAAAAGCTGAACTGCGCTGCCTTGACCCCAACCCATTCCAGGTCCAGCGCCGAAGCAGGGGCCTTTTGCACAGGCTCGTCCAGCATAGCCTTGACCGCCATCTCGATCATGTTCACCCGGCTTACCTTTGAGCAGAAGGGAAAACTCCGGCTGGCCCGTAGATTACACTCGATCACCCGGACCCGGTTCCGTTGGGCCAAAAATTGGATGTTGAACGGCCCGGTTATATCCAGGGCTTTGGCAATATGAGAACTGATCTTGTGGAGCTTCCGAATGGTCTCGATGTAAAGCCGCTGCGCAGGGAGGACCACCGTGGCATCCCCTGAATGGACCCCGGCGTTTTCAATGTGTTCGGTGATAGCATGAAAGAGAATTTCTCCCCGTTTTGCCACTGCATCGATTTCGATTTCCTTGGAATTATCCACGAATTTGGAGATCACCACTGGATGCTCCGCAGAGACACCGGTAGCCAGGTTCAAGAAGGTTTCAAGGCTCCCGTCGTCCCAGGCCACGTTCATGGCAGCCCCGGAGAGCACGTAACTGGGCCGAATGAGTACAGGGTATCCCACGGTTACGGCAAAGGCCTTCGCAGAAGGCAAGTCAGTAAGCTCTTTCCATGGGGGTTGTTCGATTTTGAGATCATCTAGAAGCGCGGAAAATTTGTGCCGATCCTCTGCCATGTCAATGGATTGGGGAGTAGTACCATAGACAAGGACCCCTGCATCGTAGAGTTTTGTAGCTAAGTTATTGGGAATCTGTCCCCCCATAGAGAGGATGATGCCTTCGGGGCGTTCCCGTTCATATATATCCAGAACCCGTTCCAGGGTAAGCTCCTCAAAATAGAGCCGGTCGCATACATCGTAGTCGGTGGAAACGGTTTCAGGGTTGCAGTTCACCATGATGGTGTAACGGCCCAGTTTCCGGGCGGTTTCCACTGCGTTGACACAGCACCAGTCGAATTCCACGCTGCTCCCGATTCGGTAAGCCCCGGAACCCAAGACCATCACCCCCCGGCCCGAAGGGGCCACATCATCCCGGGAACCGCTTCCCAGTCTTGCCGTCCCATAGGTCATGTAGAGGTAATTGGTCTTGGCAGGATATTCTGCAGCCAGGGTATCTATTTGTTTGATCTGGGGCCGCAGGCGGTAATCTTCCCGGAGGACCCGGATCTGAGACTCTGAAAGTCCCACCAATGCACCGATTCGGGCATCGGAAAAACCCAGGCGTTTGGCTTGAGCCAGCAAGTCAAAGGGTACGGATGCGTGCTGCTGCTGAGGCTCTGGAAGGTTTTCTCCGGGATGCTCAGGGTGCAGGGTTTTCAGGGCCTTTTCGGTTTCTAGGACATGGGCGATTTTGGCGAGGAACCAGCGATCGATCTTGGTAAGCCGGTGGATCCGGTCTATGGACCACCCTTCCGCAAGGGCCCGGTAGATGACAAAGATCCGCCGGTCCGTTGGTTTGGTCAGGGCCTCTTGGATTTTCCCGGATCCAATGCCACAAAGGCCGTCATCACCGGCAAGCCCTGGCGCGCCGATGCCGGTCATACGCAGGGCCTTCTGTAGGGCCTCTTCAAAGGTCCGGCCTATGGACATGACGTCCCCCACGGACTTCATCTCCGAACCGATACAGGTTTCCACATGCTTGAACTTGGTGAGGTCCCAGCGGGGTACTTTCACCACGCAGTAATCCAAAGCAGGCTCGAAACAAGAACTGGTTACCCGGGTGATGCGGTTTTCAATCTCCGTAAGAGAGAAACCCAGGGCGAGTTTGGCCGCCACAAAGGCCAGGGGGTAGCCGGTGGCCTTGGAAGCCAGGGCAGAACTCCGGGAAAGCCGGGCGTTCACCTCTATAATCCGGTAATCTTCGGAAGCAGGATCCAGGGCGTATTGGATATTACATTCTCCGACAATCCCCAGGTGGCGAATCACCTTAAGGGCAATGCCCCTCAGTTTGTGGTATTCCGAATCCGTAAGCGTCTGAGAAGGGGCCACCACGATACTTTCCCCGGTATGGATGCCCAAGGGGTCGAAGTTCTCCATATTACACACCGTGATGCAGTTGTTATATACATCCCGGACCACCTCGTATTCGATCTCTTTCCAGCCTCCGAGCCATTCTTCCACCAAGATTTGAGGGGCCTGGGAAAAAGCCCGGTCGCAGCGCCCTAGGAGGGCTTCTTCATTACGGCAGATCCCTGAACCTGCCCCGCCCAGGGCGAAGGCCGCCCGGACCATCAGGGGATAGCCGATTTCCCGGGCTGCAGCTACGGCTTCGTGGGCGCTGGTAACTGCGATGCTCCGAGGGCTTTTGACATGGATTTCGTTCAAACGGCTCACAAAGCGTTCCCGGTCTTCCGTATCTTCAATGGCTGCAATCGGGGTACCCAGGACTTTGACCCCGTAGCGTTCCAGCAGCCCTTCCCGGGCCAGGGCAACCCCGCAGTTAAGGGCAGTCTGACCGCCAAAGGCTAAAAGGAGGCTGTCCACATGCTCTTTCTCGATTACCTGTCCCACATATTCAGGGCTAAGGGGGAGAAAATAGGTGGCGTCTGCCATGCCTTCGCTGGTTTGGATAGTGGCGATGTTGGGATTGATGAGGACCGTTTTGATGCCCTCTTCCCGTAGGGCCTTGAGGGCCTGGGAACCGGAATAGTCGAATTCCCCGGCTTGTCCGATTTTAAGACCCCCGGAACCGAGGACCAGGACCTTTTTTACCGTATCTTGTATCATACCTTTGCTGTATGGTACCGGTTCCAGCCGGTTTTGAAAACCCGCTCA
>JAITAI010000045.1 GCA_031284195.1 Treponema sp. | reverse complement strand
CACAAGAAACTGCTATTTTCCATAGTAATGATAAGTACATAGTGGTACCAGATATTCATATCCTCTATAACAAGCTCCTGTGTAGGCTATTCTGGATTCACTTGTTTTGTCAACGTATTTTGCTCATTATAGTAAATAGTATGTAATACTAACATATATAGAACAAGGCCGCTAGGGGTGCTTCCCTCGTGTTGCTTGATTCATGTGTGAAAAGACCTTCGTTATTAAAGAGGAACCAGAGTGACCATATCTAAAGAAATAACCCGGCTTGAACATTCTGCAATAAAATTAACCATCACAGTAGGCAAAGAGGATCTTAATGCTGAGTATGATCAGATAATAGCCGAGTACCGGAAGACCCTTCAGATTCCCGGGTTTCGTAAAGGGAGGGTACCCAAAACGGTGCTGGAACGGAAATTTGGGGACTCCCTTAAAGCAGAGACCTTGGCCCGGATCCTGGATCGTTCGGTTACTCAAGTTTTTGAGGATCCGGCGTTCCCGGGGGCAGATCGTCCCCTGCCCTATTCTACTCCAGAGGTACAGGATGAGCCGAAATTAGATTTGGGAGCGGATTTGGTTTTTTCGGTGGTCTATGAGGTGCTGCCCCAGATTACCGTGGGAACTTGGCAGGGACTGGTAATTGAGGTGCCTGATGTCAAGATTACCGATGAAGATATAAACCGGGAATTGGAAGTCATCCGGGAGCGAAACGCCATCGTATTCGACAAGGATGATGAGGCCGGAGCAGCCACGGGTGATATGGTTACCATCCAGTATAGTGAACTAAGCGATACAGGAGAACCTATCCCCGGTACAGAACGGCAGGATTTTGTTTTTACCCTGGGTTCAGGATACAATATATATCATCTGGATGATGATATGATTGGTATGAAACGGGGTGAAACCAGGGATATTGAAAAGACCTATCCTGAAGATTTTTACGATATGGATCTGGCGGGAAAAACCAAAAAGATTCGGGTAAGCCTGACTGCTCTTAAAGAAAGGGATATCCCTGAACTCAATGATGACCTTGCCCAGGATGTAGATGAAAAGTACAAGACCCTAGAGGATCTCAAGGCTAGTATTCGAGCGTACCTTACTGAGGATTTGGAAGGGCGGCTTCAAACGAATAAGATCAATAAACTTCTAGAAAAGATCATGGAGTCGAGTCCGGTGGACATTCCTGAATCCATGATCCGGTTTCAGCTTGAGGCCCGGTGGCGGAATGTAGTCCGCAGCATGCAACTCCCTGCAGCAGAGGTGCCGAATCTTATGGAAAAAAAAGATGGAAGGTTCGGCATCCTGGCAGAGGTATGGCGGCCAGAAGTAATCAAGGCTCTGCATAGCCGGCTCATAGTAGAAGCCGTCATGAAAGACCGGGGTATTGAGGCCTCTGATGAAGAAGTGGAACAGGAATATGTACGCATTGCCGCCAAGGCTAAGACTCCTGTGGAAGAGATCCGATCTTATTATGAAGCTGAAGCAGAGCGGAAGGACCTGCTCGTAGATGCCATTAAAGATCGGAAAGTGAACGAATTGTTGCTGGCGGAAAATACCATCAAGCCCGGTAATCCCGTGTCGTATCATGATCTGGTAGAACATAAGGATAGTAAAGAGGGATGAACGAAAAAATGAACAGCCTGGTGCCCATAGTAGTTGAGCAAACCGGCATGGGGGAGCGATCCTACGATATCTATTCTCGTTTATTAAAAGACCGGATCATTTTTTTGGATGGAGAAATCAACGATGTCACAGCGGACTTGGTGGTGGCGGAACTGCTTTTTTTGGATGGACAGGATACGGATAAAGATATAAACCTCTACATCAATACCCCTGGCGGTTCGGTTACTGCAGGGCTGGCGATCTACGATACTATCCAGTATGTAAAGTCCGATGTGCAGACCATTTGCGTGGGCCAGGCAGCTAGTATGGGGGCGCTTATTCTTACCGCAGGGGTACGAGGTAAACGTTATGTGCTGCCTTCTTCTCGAGTACTCATACATCAGCCGTGGGGCGGTGCTCAGGGGCAAGCCCGGGACATCGGGATTCAAGCAAAAGAAATCCTGCGCTTAAAAAAGATACTGGTAGATTATTTTGCAAAGCATACCGGTAAAGATATCCAACAGATCGCTTTGGATATGGAAAGGGATTTTTATATGTCTGCTACCGATGCGGTTGCTTATGGAGTGGCTGATTCGGTCTTAATGAGGGAAAAACATGGCAAGAATTCGTAATGGTTCTGGCGGATTTGAGCGCTCCTGTTCCTTTTGTGGAAAAAGCGCGGATATGGCAAGGCGACTCATCGCCGGGCCTAATGATGTTTTTATCTGCGATGAATGTGTAGAGGTCTGCCGTAAGATCCTCTCTGACGAGGATCATGAACTTTCCACTCAGTTTACCGGTGATATTCCGACCCCCCGGGAGATTAAGAGCTACCTGGACCTCTTTATCATCGGACAGGATGTGGCGAAACGGGCCCTCTCGGTAGCGGTGTATAACCACTATAAGCGGATAGCCAATCCTACCAAAGGACAGGATGAGGTAGAGATCGAAAAGTCCAATGTCCTGCTCATTGGGCCTACGGGTACGGGAAAAACCCTCCTGGCCAAAACTTTAGCAAAAAAGTTGAAGGTTCCTTTTGCCATTGTGGATGCCACCACCCTTACCGAGGCGGGGTATGTGGGGGAGGATGTGGAAAACATCCTTCTCAAACTGATTCAGAATGCCGGGGGAAACATCGCGGCTGCGGAGCGGGGTATTGTTTATATTGACGAAATCGACAAAATCGCCCGGAAAGGAGAGAATATTTCCATTACTCGAGACGTATCCGGGGAAGGGGTTCAGCAGGCCCTGCTCAAGATCATCGAAGGGACCGTTGCATCGGTACCTCCCCAGGGAGGGCGTAAACATCCGAATCAGGAAATGATCCGTATTGATACTACGGATATACTCTTCATCTGCGGCGGAGCTTTTGTAGGTTTGGAAAAATTCATCGAACGCCGGGTGGTGCAGCATCCACTGGGCTTTGGCGCAGAGGTGAGAGAAAAAAACAGTAAAAACCTCAAAGAACTGTACGATGCCTTGCACCCTGATGATCTGATCCATTTTGGGATGATTCCTGAATTTATCGGGAGGCTCCCCATTACCGTGAGTCTGGAAGAACTGAAACGGGAGGATCTTAAGCGTATCATCACCGAACCCCGGAATGCCATTGTCAAGCAGTATCAGGCATCCATGGCCATTGATGAGGTCAAGTTGGAATTCACCGAAGGGGCCATCAACGCCATTGCAGATACTGCAATTAAGCAAAAGACCGGCGCTCGAGGGCTACGGGCAATTGTGGAGAAACTCATGATCGATATTATGTTTGAGATTCCTTCCATGGAGGGAAGTAAGCGGGTTATCATTACCCAGGAGGTGGTGGAAAAATCCGAACCTCCTGAAATCCATCCGTTCCAAAAAAGCGCATGAATTTCCTTTCCGTGTTGAAAGGGAACTTGAAAGAAAAATCCAAAGACAAGGTTCCGGGGGAAGAATTTCCCTTGCTTCCGCTCCGAGAGTTGGTTTTGTTCCCCCATACTATGATACCGGTATTTATCACTTATAAATTGGGTACGGTGGCGGTGAGTGAAGCCCTACGGCGGGATATGCGTCTTTTTGCAGCCTGTCTTAAAGTCCAGGAAGCAGGAGAAACCTATCCTTCGGGAAGTGTGATGCGTATTGTGCAGCATTTACGGCTTCCCGATAATACCTTCCGGGTGGTGCTTCAGGGAGAATACCGGGCTACCATCGCCTCTTCAGTAAAACAAAACGATCTGGCTATAGTCAAAGTTGAACCCATCATGGGGATTTTAGCGGATCCGCTGAGTACTGAAACCATAGCGCTGATGCGAACAGTGCAAAAATCCTTTGTCCAGTATGCAGAATTCTCCAAAAAGGTAAGTACCGATACCCTAGCCGCAGTAGAAAGAGTGGAAAACCCTGAACAGCTTGCCAACCTTATCTGTAATGCCTTAGCGGTCAAAGCGGAACGGAAAATAGCCCTCCTGAGTATTGGGGATCCCTTGAAGCGTCTGGAAACCCTCCTTGAAACCCTGGAAGGGGAAAATGAAATCTTCGGTATTCAACGAAACATCAGTGCTCAGGTAAAAATCCGCATGGAAAAAACCCAGCGGGAATACCTACTCAATGAACAGCTTAAGGAGATCCACAAGGAACTCGGACAGGGCCAAGGAGAGGACGAATTTGTCGAGCTTGAACGGTCCATTGAGCGTAAGCATCCTAGGCACGAAGTGCTCCTCAAGGCTCGGAAGGAGCTTGTCCGTTTACGAAAACTCCAGCCTGTTTCACCGGAAGCAGGGGTACTCCGGAGCTATCTGGAATGGATTGCTGAACTTCCCTGGAGTAATTCCAGCCTGGATGCAGGGGATTTGAGGGAAGCGGAACAGATCCTGGATGCAAACCACTGGGCCCTGCGTAAACCCAAGGAACGGATCCTGGAATTCATTGCGGTGCACCACCTTATCGCCTTAGAACAGGAAAAGACCCAAGGAACCGGGCATAAGAGCAGTAAAGGTCCCATCCTCTGTTTTGTAGGACCTCCGGGAACCGGGAAAACCAGCCTGGGTAAATCCGTGGCCCAGACCCTGGGGAGGCGGTTTGTGCGGATATCTCTAGGGGGCCTACGGGATGAAGCGGAAATCCGGGGGCATCGGAAGACCTATGTGGGGGCTCTGCCAGGTAAGATCCTGCAATCTATGCGTAAGGCCGGTACCGTCAATCCGGTCTTGCTTTTGGACGAGATTGATAAATTAGCCAGCGACTTCCGGGGGGACCCGGCCGCAGCCTTGCTAGAAGTGTTGGATCCGGAACAGAACGCTGCTTTTACGGATCATTACCTGGAGCTGAGTTATGACCTTTCCCAGGTGCTCTTCATTACTACTGCCAATTCCCTGCATACCCTAGCCTATCCCTTATTAGATCGTATGGAGATCATTGAAATTCCCGGTTACGGCGAACATGAAAAGCTCGCCATTGCCCAACATTTCTTAGTACCCAAGGTACTAGCCGAAAATGGTCTTGGAAGCGCATTGATTAGCTTTACAGACGAGGCTATCCGAGACATAATCCGGTACTGGACCAGGGAATCAGGGGTACGGAGCCTTGAACGAGAGTTAGCCCAGTGTATCCGGCGTATTGCCCGGGAGGCCCTGGAACAGGGGTACGGGACCGATACTGCCAAGCCCCTCAGTTCCTTTGAGCAGATCCTGGACCGGGAGGAGATGGAAAAACTGTTGGGCCGGCGGAAATACAAAACGGATCTGGTGTTCAAAGAGGCCCGAATCGGGGTTTCTTATGGTCTTGCCTGGACTGAAACCGGGGGTGCCTTGCTGCCAGTGGAGACCAGTCGTTTTGAGGGAACCGGAGAACTCCTCATCACCGGAAACATCGGAGAGGTGATGAAAGAAAGCGGCAGCATCGCCTTATCATACCTCAGAAGTGTCCAGGACCGGTATGCTTTTGGGGAGGATCTGGGAAAAAGCAATTTCCATGTGCATGTCCCTGAAGGGGCCATCCCCAAGGACGGACCTTCTGCGGGGATTACCTTGGCGGTTTCCCTGTTCTCTACCCTCTGCCAAACCCCACCTCAACCAGGGCTTGCCATGACCGGAGAACTCACCCTCACCGGCCGGGTTCTTCCTATCGGAGGGCTCAAGGAAAAATTGCTGGCAGCCATACGGAACGGCATAGAAAGAGTGGTGCTCCCAATGGACAATCAGGAAGATTGGGCTGAGTTGGACGAGGAAATCAAGGCAGCTCTTGGGGTGCATTTTGTTGAAACCGCAGAGGAAACTTTTACTCTGCTTTTTGGTGGGTCCATGCCTAGGTTTCCACCGGTAGAGTCAAAGCCTGAAGCCCGTATGGAAGGCTTAGGGGTCTAGACCCCTAGGTACTTTTTTGATACTTATAATCGAAGATGAGGTGATGAAATTTACGTATCAGTCGCTGTTTTCCCGTCCAGATTGATTTCCCGGCCCCTAGGACTCGCCGGTTCTATTCAGCCAGCGAGAACGGCCTTCGGTTCCAGTTCTTCGAATACCTGCCAAAACTTATCCTTATCTGGTATGCTCTTCGGCAGTTCCAGAAACTTCTGAAACTATTCCCCCTGTTTCCACCTCCACTCCTTTCTCGGGTCAAAATTATTTTACCCTATCATACTGGTGGTTACGGCGATAACCAGAATGGCATCTGCCAGGGGCCTGCCTTGATGCTCTTACCTGTAGATGATTGCCCTTTTATTGATTTTTATGATTTTCTCCCATGGGTAGGTTCGTCGTTTTTTCCCTTACAGCTTTCTTTATCATCTTCCTTCCGACTACCCTTTAGCTCAAGGTAAATGCTGGAGCCCTTGCACTTCTCCTATGATTTCTACTATAGTCTTCATGACGAGAGCCTCCTGATTTTGGTTAGTCCCAACTCCCCACCTATAAGGTCCCTCTCGTTTCTTCTATACCCCATCATCTGGTTGTGCCTGTTTTATGGGGTTTTGGGAAAAGCTCTATCCATGAGGAATATAGAGGCCGTTCCAGAAAGGCAATTTTTGGAACCAATTCAATAAACAGGAAAAAATGCTTATAGAACTTGACAACAGCAAAACCGCGCCTCTCTATCAGCAGTTGGTGGAACAGATCACGAGGGACATTGCATTGGGCAAATTACCTCCGGGATATCAGCTTCCCACGGTACGAGAGCTGGCTAATGAAAGCGGTATTTCCCAGGGAACCATCAAGCACGCCTATGATATACTGGAACAGAGCGGGCTTATCCGAAAGACCAGGGGGAGCGGTACCTTTGTCTACTCTGCTAAGGTTGAATTGGGCAGTACCAAGGCAAAAGCCATGCAAGTCATTGATGAAATGCTGGATAAGGTACAGAAACTTTCGTTCTCTTTAAATGATATACGGATATTCCTCGATCTCAAGCTCCGGGAACGGGAAGAACAGGTGCAGCATGTCATGGTAGCCGCAGTAGACTGTACCCCCGAGGCCCTTGCGGTGATGTGCGGCCAGATTGCCGAGCTTCCCCACACAGAGGTCATCACCTATTTATTGGATGAGATTCTGAAATCCCCTGCACACTTCGATCCAGCAGTGGACCTGGTGGTTACCACCTCAACCCATTACAAAGATCTTATCGGAAAGATGATCCCCGGCAGTCAGCCCTGCCGCCTGGTAATGACCATTGCTACAAACACCGCCCTGGAACTGGCCGCCCTTCCATCCGAGACCCGGCTTGGAGTCATCGCCGCTAGCGAACGTTACTCCCAATTGATGCTCCGGGCCTGTGAGGTATACGGAAAACTCACTAACCCGGTAAAGCTGGCTTTTTTCGGTAACCGGAACACTATCCATGAGCAGATAAAGCAGTGTGACCGGCTGCTCCTGCCTTCAAACTATGAACTCTTTGCCTCCCAGGAAGATGCCGCCTTAATCCGGTCCTGCGAGAAAAACTACCGTCCCATCTTTTATCATTATCAGGTGGAACGGGGCTCGCTGCTCTTCTTGGAAGAACAAATCCACAGGATTTTTAAATCCAATCAAGGTTAAAGAGCGGTTGTTGTATTATTCTTTGGGTTTAATCTCTGGCGGGATCGGACAACAGTAGCTTTCACCGGCCAGCCGTTGCTGATACTCAGCTTTGGCGTTGGTAACAAGCTGCGGATTTTCCAGAATGTCCGCTGCGGTAAGGGCGATTATCTTTGCCGCCTGGACGAGGCCCTTGTGGACCAGGGCCGATTGCCCGCAGGCCGTAAGCTGCCAAGAATGGGACACCGTTCCCAGAGGATAACACGCGGTAAAGACTTGGGCAGTGGGTGTCTGCCAGCTTACATCCCCGACATCGGTGGAACCGGGCAATACCCGGTCGGTTTCCTGGTAGGGAACAATATCGTCGAGTACGGGCTTGGCTGCCATAGCTTCAATTTCCGCCTGGGTCGCATGAGGGAAATACCGGGCAACCGTGGCGGGGATATTCTTACGGCTTGCTTCATCCAGGGTGGCCTGGAAGGAACGGGCAAAGGCGAGGTCGTTTTCAGTCCAGTGGACTTTTCCCAGGGCGCTCATGTTGGCGTGCATGACCTTACCCAGGGTGTGGTTCACCAGATAGTTTGCCGCAGCGCTATCCCAACGGAGGGACATCGTAGTCCCGGTCATCAGGGCCGCGCCCTTAGCAATGTCGCAGACCCGCTCGAAGATACTCTGTACCTGAGCCGCCTTAGGAGCCCGGATAAAGTAGAGCAGTTCCGACGAGGCCTGTACCACATTGGGAAGGCCGCCGCCCACATCGGTATAGGCGTAGTGAATCCGGGCTTCCGGGATGATATGTTCCCGCAGGTAATTTACCCCGACGCTCATCAGTTCCGCTGCGTCCAGGGCGCTCCGTCCATTTTCGGGCGCTGCCGCAGCGTGGGAACTCACTCCCTGGAAGCTAAAGAATATCTGGTAGTTAGCCAGGCTGCTCATGGTCCACACCGAGTTTTCCATCATGGGATGCCAGGTAAGGGCCGCGTCAAGGCCGTTAAACACGCCGGAGCGGGCAAGGTAGGCTTTGCCGGAACCTGACTCTTCGGCGGGACAGCCGTAATACTTTACCGTGCCGGAAAGCCCCTGGTCCTGCATATAATCTTTGATACCCACCGCTGCCGCTGCCGAGCCTGCACCAAGGGCGCTGTGTCCGCAGCCGTGTCCATTACCCCCCGCGATCAAGGGCTTTTTCTCTGGAAGGCCCGCCTGCTGGCTCAAACCTGGCAAGGCGTCATATTCACCCAGGATGCCAATCGCAGGCGCGCCCGTTCCCCAGGTGGCGATAAAGGCGTGAGCCATGCCGGC
>JAITAI010000275.1 GCA_031284195.1 Treponema sp. | reverse complement strand
TTGTAGACCTCCATCTTTTCCTGGGGGGAATCAATATAGGTGTCAGGAATAAACCCGGAATATTCCAGTTCCAAAAGGGTTTCGGTCTCTGCCTCGTACTGGGCATCCTCCAGGCGTTTCACCGCATCATCCAAGAGCCGGAGATACAGGTCAAAACCTACCGAGTAGATGTCCCCGGATTGTTCCCGGCCCAGGAGATTCCCAGCGCCCCGGATCTCCATGTCTTTCAAGGCGATTTTAAACCCTGAACCCAGCTCAGTAAAATCAGAGATCACCTGAAGCCGTTTCATAGCCACCTCTGACAAGGAACGGTCCTGGGGATAAAAGAGGTATGCATAGGCCACCCGGTCGGAACGGCCCACCCGTCCCCGGAGCTGGTACAACTGGGAAACCCCGTACATGTCCGCCCGGTCAATGATGATGGTGTTCACATTGGGAATATCAATACCGTTTTCAATGATCGTGGTGGATACCAGTACATGAAAGCCTCCGTGGATAAAGCGGTGCATCACGTCTTCCAGGTCTTGGGGGTCCATTTGGCCGTGGGCAGTGTCCACCAGCATCTCCGGTACCAGACGCTCAATCCTGCGCTGCGTATCGGTAAGGCTTTCAACTCGGTTATGCAGAAAAAAGACCTGTCCCCCTCGGGCCACTTCCCGCCGGATGGCTGCAGTAAGCCGCTCTTCACTGTACTCTTCGATGACCGTTTCGATAGGATGCCGGTTCTGGGGCGGTGTGGCGAGGAGACTCATATCCCGGATATTGAGCAGGCTCATGTGCAGGGTCCGAGGGATGGGCGTGGCGCTGAGGATGAGGCAATCCACGTTGGTTTTCAATTCCTTGAGCCGTTCCTTGTCCTTCACCCCAAAACGCTGCTCCTCATCAATGACCAAGAGACCGAGGTTCTTGAAGATCACATCCTTCTGGATGAGCCGGTGGGTTCCGACGATGAGGTCGATGGTTCCTGCTTTGATCCCCTGCAGGGTCTTTTTCATAGCGCTCCGTTCTACCAAGCGGGAGAGCATGGCAAGCCGTATAGGAAACTGGGAGAAACGTTCCTGGAAGTTCTCAAAGTGCTGTTCCGCCAGGATCGTGGTGGGCGCCAAAAACGCCACCTGCTTCCCCCCCATGATGGCTTTGAAACAAGCCCGAACCGCCACTTCGGTTTTGCCGTAACCCACATCCCCGCAAACCAGCCTGTCCATGGGGTGCGGGCTTTCCATGTCCGCTTTGATTTCCTCCACGCAGCGGAGCTGATCCTCTGTTTCTTCAAAGGGAAAGGCCGCTTCGAACATGGTCTGCCATTCTGAATCCTCAGGGAATGAGAAGCCCTGGGCGGCTTTGCGCTTGGAATAAAGGGTAATCAGCTTCTGGGCAATGTCTTCCACCGATTGTTTGACCCTGCTCTTCCGGTTTTCCCAGGATTTGGAACCCAGCTTGTCTAACCGCGGGGGACTTCCCTCGTTCCCAATATACCGCTGCACCAGGTTCACCTGCTCAATGGGAACAAAGACGAACTCCTCCCCGGCGTATTCCAGCTTGATATAGTCCCGCTCGTGTCCCAGGGCATGGATCCGCTCGATCCCCTTAAAGAGGCCGATGCCGTAATTCACATGCACCACAAAGTCTCCGGGATTGAGTTCCACGAAGGTGTCGATGGCCCTACTGCGGACGGTTTTCAATGATCGAGGAGGCCGTCGCCGTCTACCGAAGATCTCGTTTTCCTGGACCACCATGAGCTTGCTATCTGGCAGGGCAAAACCTGCAGAAAGGGGTAAGAACCGTACCGAAACCGAGGCTTCATCTTTCAATAGTTCCCGTATGCGGCTTGCCTGTACATCCGATTCCGCAGCCACCAGGATCTCCCAGCCCTCCTTGGTCAGGGCTGCAAATTCTTCCCTTAAGTAATTAACATTGCCGAAAAAACTCCGAGGCGGCTCCCCAGCAAGGGAAAACCTTCGCGCCCCCGGCTCCCCCCCTCCTTTCATGCCCATAAAAGAGAAGCGCCGGGGACTGCTCTGGAAAAGTTCCTTAAAATTAAGGAGAACCTCTTCTGGCCTAGGAACCTCCCGTTCCCGGCAAGCCTTGGCATACAAGTTCCTACATTCCCGTTCCAAGGACTCCTGGGCATTTTCTAACCGTTCCTTATCAATAAAACAGACCGCTCCCTCCTCAAAATACATTTTTATATTCCCCTGGGTAGGGGTTTCTAGGGAGGGCTTCTTCGGTTCAAGTACAGCATCGTCTTTTGCTTGTCCTTTCCTGGCATCCATCAAGGCTTCCACCGCAGCCCTATCTTCACTCACCGTGAACCGGAAATCGATACGAGAGCCTACGTCTCTATGAACGGGATGGCTAAAAAAACGGAGCAGAAGCTGGGGAACCTGGGTTTGGCTGGTTTGGGTGAGGGGATCGAAGCGTTTTATGGATTCTATCTTGGTAAAGTTACATAGGATCCGGTAGGCGGTCTCGTCTCCTCCCATGAGAATGTCCAGGACCTCCCCGCGGAGGGCGAATTCACCCTGAACTTGGACTTTGGGTACCCGGGTATAGCCGTAATTCACCAAGGTCGCCACCAGGGCAGTGGTGTCCAAGGTGTCCCCTGGTTTCAGCGGGATGAGGAAACTGCTCAGGTACTCAGGAGAAGGAACCGGACTGAGGAAGGCCCGTTGGGAGGCAATGACGATACGGCATGGTTCCAGGGCATCTTCCCCTGCAAGCAAGAGGCTGAGGACCTTAGTTCGCTCACCGAGCACCCCAGAACGGGGGGATAGGTCCTGGTAGGGCAAGGCGCCCCACCAGGGAAACACCAAGGCAGGGGTCCTAAGGGTTTGGAGGTCTGCGGCCAGATGGGTGGCGTCAGTTTCGGTGGGAACCACTACCAGGAAGGGAACGGTACTGGTTTCAGAGAGCAGAGAAAGGAGGATAGCAGCTAACGAACCTTCAACAGCCTCAATTTCCAGGGGGAATTGGCCCTGCTTAAATGCGGAAACCACCTGCTGTATCCCCGGGGAAACGCTAACTTGACTCAGCAATGAAGGAAAGGATAAGGTATTCATAACAATATACCGATTACTATAGTATATATTGACCCTTCATGGGCAGTATATCTTATGAATCACGGAGTCTCACGGTGAAACAACATTATACCATCATTTATATCGCCGCCTTATTTTTTGGGGTCCTCTCTGCGGTTTCTGCTGACATTGGGTTGAGCATACGGTATTTTGATAAGCGGATCTATTATGTATATGGACCGGCAGACCTTTCTGGCAGCATCGAGCCCATCTATGTACAGGTAACCATCACCAATAATAGCCCTTCTCCATTCCGGTTCAAATTGGCCGATGAGCGGGCCTTCTCCATAGATTTTGACGTGCGGACCATGACGAACCGGCTCGTAGACCCGGCGCCTTTTTTACTGCGTAAACGGGGCCAAAGCCAACAAGTGTATTTCCGGGAAGTATCTATAGCAAGCGGGGAGTCCTTCTCATTTGTCGAAAATCTCAGAGACTATGTGGATCTGCAGCAGAGTGGTTCCTTCATCGTGCAAGCGCGGATGTACCCCGAATTGTACCGGATCGCGTCGGCAGGCAGCTTGGTCAGTCCCCTGGAATCAAACCGGCTTTCCTTGAGCCTTCGGCCTCCTTCAGTCATAGGTCCTGATGGGATACCCCTGGAAATGGATGTGGAAACCAATGCGGTCCTGGTGCGGGAGAAACTGCCTCCTGATGAGGTGGTCAAATACCTGTTAAGGGCCCGGCAAAAGTCCCAATGGGAAAAGTTCTTTCTCTACCTTGACCTGGAAGCCATGCTTACCCGAGATGGGGTACGGCAACGGCAATGGCTTACGGAATCCGAAGAGGGCCGCCAGCAGATGATCGCCCGGTACCGGATGGACCTGCAGAGTTCGGTAGTGGACGGAGATATTGGGATCATCCCCACCGAATTCCAGATTGAGCGTACCAACTACAATGAAATGGAAGGTACTGTAGTGGCCTTGGAGAGATTTAAGATTGGACCTGCGGTTACGGAAAAGAAACGGTACACTTATTATATACGCCGTAAATACGATATATGGACCATCGTGGATTATTCGGTTATCAATTTAGGAACTGAATGATCCGGAGACTAGATGAAGTTACTGCTGGTCATTGGTTCTGATGATACCTTTGATCGGGTTTCTTATTATACCACATCTATGGGATTCGATCTTATCCGGTATCGGTATGTACTGAAAAGCATGGACAACCTGGATGAAGTGGATCCCCAGGGGATCATCATCAGCGCTCAAGACTTTCCTTGGCATTGGAAGGTCTTGTTGCAATTTGTCAGAAGCGAACGGACCAAAGAGGCCTGCCCTATTATCATCCTTAAGGGTATCCAGTTCCCCTTGGAAGCATCGTCAAAAGCGTTTTATCTGGGAGTGAACGGCCTGGTTATGGAAGCCCTGGATGACCCCCGAGAAATTAAGCGGCTGCAAGACCTTTTACGAGCGGCTATTCCAGCCCAGGAACAATACCGGGTCCGCCGGTACTTTGAGGACGCATGGAACCGTTTTGGGTTTGTTATTTCCAATCCTGTTAATAAGCTGCTCATCACCGGGAGGGTTACCCATATTTCAGCCGGTGGTATTTCCTTTTATCCCGATGGTATTGTTTCCATGAAAGACATCCCGGTGAACAGGGAATTACCCGGTTGTTCCCTTCGGGCTGGAGAAGCGATACTTTCCCCGGTTTGTAAGCTCATCCACCCTGGCCGGGTTGTTATCCTGGAATTCCTCTCTTTCCCTAATAATGAACAGGCTATGCTGGAAGCATACCTTCAGGGACGCCCGCAGTGATACTTCTCCAACCCAGGAGTAAACCTTGGAGGTATTAGGATTTAGCTTTAACGCAATTGCCCCCTTGTTATTTGCCGTAGCCTTGGGGTGGCTTATTGCCTGGCGTAAGGATATTAAAGAACCGGATATTGGGGTCCTGAACAAACTATGTTTTCGCTACCTCCTTTCCCTGCATATATTCAACAGCACCTTATCGATTGATTATTATGCGGAATTTAATCTCAAGCTTTTGATCTTCACCACCCTGAGTATTTTCCTTATTGCCTTCCTAGCTTGGCTTATCTTCACCGCTACGATCAAAGAGCCTTCTCGGCGCTGCATCTTCATTGTTAGCGCATTCCGTTCAAACAACATCATTTATGCGTTACCCCTAGCGGTAAATCTTTTCGGGGAATCCGGCGTTAAGGCCGCTGCCATGCTGGTACCGGTTACGATTATCCTGTTCAATTTCTTCACGGTGATCACCATGGTCTATCATGCCCACCTGTATAGCTCAGAGGAGACCTCCCCCTTGGATGGGGCGCTCAAACAGACCGCCCTTGATATTGGCAAAAACCCCCTCATTATCGGTTCAGTGCTGGGGATCATCCTTTCTGTATGCCGTATCGACCTACCTGTTTTCCTGACCAATGGGATCCGATCCGTAGCGCTTACCGGTACACCTATTTCGCTGGTCCTCCTCGGGGCGCAGATTGATCTCAAAAAACTGGCCCATAACATCGGGCCGGTCCTGGGGGCCTGTATGATGCGCCTCGTGATTATCCCCGGGATATTGCTACCCATAATCATTGGGATGGGTTTCCGGGGGCAAGAACTAGGGGCGCTGATGGTGGTTTTTGGGGCTCCTTGTGCGGTTACTAATCTCGTCATGGCGCGAAACTACCAGATGGATCCGGCATTCGCAGCGCAAACCGTGTATCTTTCCACGGTGTTGTCCATGCTTACCATGTTTGGTATCGTAGTAGCCCTACGAGCCTTGGGCTTGTTTTAAGGTACCCTCATCCTTCTTCAAACAGGAAAAATGGATTCTGGCGAACCTCAGTGTTAAGACATGAGGGCTGGACTTCGGTACATACCATGCATGCACCTCGTCCCCCCAACTACAAGGCATTTTAGAAATAAACTTTGATAAATGTTTGAAAAAAATAGAAACCCGGGAAAATGAAGATTTATCACTTAAAATGCAGTTTTTTTGGTAATTTATGGCTACAAGAATGACCCTTACATTATCAACAAAAGCAAATCTAATGAGAAATGACGCATAACGTTCTGGCTGTATATGACGTTTTGGCAAGCCCGATAAAGGAAACCGTAGGTTTCCAGGGCTTGCAAAAATGTGGCGGAGAAAAACCGTACAAAGGGCGTAGCCCGGCTGCGGTTTTTCGTAGCCCGAACCGCCTACTGGCGGCGAAGCATATACAGCCCTGTTGAGGCTGTCGGAAAAGTAGACGAATCACAAAAACTGTGGCATACTGCGCCTATCATGCCGCGATACAAATACTTTGACCGGTCCCAGGGTTTG
>JAITAI010000219.1 GCA_031284195.1 Treponema sp. | reverse complement strand
TTTTTTTTTATTTTTTTATTTTAAAAAAAATTCTTATTAAATCCATTTAAATTTTTTTTATTTTTATTATTATTAAACACCCCCCCCCCCCCCCCCCCCCAATTTTTTGTCCTAAGGTAGCCATTGGATTCATTCTAACGTCTTTTTTGCGCTTGTTTTTCGTGCTGTTCCAGGTGTATGGACGCTGCAGCGTATCTAAAGGAGGACCCTATGGAAACCCATCCCGGGCTGGCCACGTATTTTCAGCGGTATGAGCAAAAATACCTCCTTAACCCCGTGCAATATTATGCGGTTTTGGAGATGCTCAAGGATTACGCCGCTATCGATGACTACGGCGTAAATACCATTTATTCCCTCTATTATGATACCCCAGGTTTTGCCATTGCACGGAAATCCAGGGATAAATCCACCTATAAAGAAAAACTGCGGCTCCGCAGTTACGGTGTTCCCCAGCCAGGGGATACGGTTTATTGGGAATTGAAGAAGAAATTGCAAGGCGTTACCTATAAACAACGGATCCCCACGGAATTTACCCCTGGGGTACTTGATTTCCATGGGGATGCCCCTCCTCAGGTGTGTAATGAGATTCGCTGGTTTTTTACCTACTATAAACCCCTTCCCCAATGCCTTATCTCCTATGAGCGTCTTGCCTTCCGAAGCAGGGAACATACCAACCTGCGGATCACCTTTGACACCCGGATCCGCTTTAGGGCTTCGGACCTGGATGTATCCCACGGCCCTGCAGGCACCCTGCTCCTGGATGAAAACCGCTTTCTTATGGAAGTAAAGACCGATAGGTCCATACCCCTTTTCCTGAGCGCTTACCTTACCCGGCTGAACCTCTTTCCGGTTTCCTGTTCTAAATACCGGATGGCCTTTGAACAGCTCATGTATAAAGGAGAGCCCCAGTATGCCTGATTTTCTTATCCAGTTTTTTACCCCCAGCCCCTGGGACATGACGGTACTCGCCCGCTGTACTCTCACCTCCTTGGGTGCCGGTATCCTAACTGCAGCGGCTTATACTTTCCGGCAGATCGCAAACCGCCATCTGGTCATAACCTTGGCCTTATTACCGATGATAGTCCAATTGATTGTCATGCTGGTTAATGGGCAGGTGGGGACCGGTATCGCGGTGATGGGGGCCTTTAGCCTGGTCAGGTTCAGATCCGTAGCCGGAACTGCCAAAGAAATAACCAGTATTTTTCTTGCTATGGCCTTAGGACTTGCCGCTGGAATTGGCGCGCTGGGGTATACCTTCCTTTTTGCCCTTATCATCAACGGCCTTTTGGTCTTATGTACCCTTATGGGAGTGGGAGAAGCCGGAAATCAGGTACGGGATCTCAAAATCCTTATCCCCGATGACAAGGATTATACCGTGATCTTTGCCGATGTGTTTGCCCAGTACACCAAAACCGCCCGCTTGGAACGGGTACGAACTGTTAATTTAGGCAGTCTATATGAACTGCACTACACGGTTATGCTCAAAGAAGAAAACCAGGAAAAAGCCTTCATCGACCAGATCCGCACGAGAAACAGCAATCTGGAAATCCACTGCAGCCGGGTGCTGCGGGACCGGGACGCATTATAACGGCGAGGAGGTAAAACCATGAAGCAACGGAACGCGTATAGGGTAGTACGGAACCTGGGCTTGGTTTACAGTATCGGGGTATTACTCATGGTAACGGGATGTACTGCCCTTAAAGACGAGCTAAACAAGGGTTTGCGTAGACATCTTGATCCCGCATTTAGAGGCGAGATAAAAAAAGTTTTAAAAGTTTTACGTGGACGTCTTGATCCCACAAAACTGGATACCGGTTTACCGGTAATCACCATAAACACCCATGAGGGCCGCCCGGTTACCAGTAAAGCAGTGTACATGGATGCAGACCTGGAAATTCGAGACCTCCAGAGAGATACTTACAACCTCAAAACCCCTGTCCAGATTCGGGGTCGAGGGAATACCACCTGGAATGCCCTTAAAAAACCCTATCGCCTTAAATTCCCCAAGAAGACGGCCCTCTTTGGTTATGAAAAAGCCAAGAACTGGGTATTGCTGGCCAATTACCAGGACACCACGTTGCTGTTGAACAGCATCGCCTTTGAACTGGGCAGGCGTTTCGGCTTCCCCTTTACCCCCCATTACACCCATGTGGAAGTGGTTCTGAACGGGCGTTATGAAGGCAGTTATGTCTTAACCGAACAGGTATCGGTCGGCCCGGGGCGGGTAGCCATTGACGAAGACGGCGGGTTTCTCGTGGAACTGGATACGCATTATGATGAGGAGCCCAAGTTCCGCACCCCCCGGTTGGACCTACCGGTTATGATAAAACATCCTGAAGAGGGGGGAGCGGATGCAGTGAAAAAAGCCCTCTTTGACCTGGAGGAAGCTCTCTTGGCCCCTATTTTCCCGGATACCCTTTACCAGGATATCATTGATCTGGATAACTTCATTGATTATATCATGATTAACGAAATAACCAGAAATATAGACCTGCAGCTGCTCCACAGCGTTTTTCTGTACCGGGATCAGGATTCCAAAATATGCCTAGGTCCCTTATGGGATTTTGATTATGGCTTTGACTACAGTGATGGGAAGTATTTTGTGAATGCCGAAGGTATGTATTGTAACACTTCCTTTCGCGAAGGACCGGGTCAATGGCTTCTCAGCCGTTTTTTTGAAGACCCCGTCTTTAGAAAGGCATACCAAGATCGGTGGAATACCATCTATCCTGACCTTGCCGACATGGAAGTGTTCATCGATACCATGGCAGCCTCCCTGGAAAAGTCCTACCAGGCGAATGCCAAGGTGTGGTGGTGGAACAAGGTGGACTATCCCAAAGAAATTGCACGGCTTAAGGAGTGGTGGAGAAACCGGATAGCCTACTTACAACGGGAAATTAACTCATTCTAAAGCGGCTGCTCAGGGCAGTGCGGGGGGGCACGGCCCCGGCCTTTTACGATTCTGTCTTTTACCGGCGGCTCACCGTCTTTTACGAGCGGTTTGCCGTCTTGTGCCGACGGTTCTCTGTCTTGTACCGGCGGTTCGCCGTTTTGTACTAGCAGTTCCATGTCTTTTGTCAGTGGTTTGCCGTCTTGTGCCAGCGGTTCACCGTCTTTTACCAGCGGCTTGCCGTTTTGTGCCAGCGGTTTGCCGTCTTTTGTCGGCGGTTCCCTGTCTTGTGCTAGCGGCTCACCGTCTTGTACCAGCGGCTTGCCGTCTTTTGTCGGCGGTTCTCTGTCTTTTACCAGCGGCTCCATGTCTTTTGTCAGTGGCTTACCGTCTTGTGTCAGCGGTTCCCTGTCTTTTGTCAGCGGTTTACTGTCTTTTACCAGTGACTCACCGTCTTTTGCCAGCGGCTCCCTGTCTGTTGTCAGTGGCTTGCCGTCTTGTACCAGCGGTTCCCTGTCTTGTACCGGCGGCCCACCGTCTTTTACCAGTGACTCACCGTCTTGTACCGGCGGCCCGGTGTAAGCTGCCCCGGCGCTTGGGTTTTCCTGCATCCCGGCAGTCGTCCTGTGGCAGGGTTTTATCTTCCATGCGGCCGTCCAGAATAATACAGCCGCCGGTCAGCTGGTTGTGTATATATTTCTCGCAGGATGTTGTGGTACCGATCATCAGAGCATATCCGGTATCCCCAGCATAATCAGTAATCCCTTCGATGATCTTCAGATAAAGGCGTCTTTACAGGCCTCACGTTTCTTGTAATAGTTGAATTATGTCAACAACGGAGCGAGCCTATTACCACCTAAGCGGCCCTAAACCATACAACGCAGAAATCCGGGAACTGCGCTCTTTTCAGGACCAGGTCGCCATCATCTTGGACAAGACCATCTTCTACCCTGAAGGAGGGGGCCAGAGCAGCGACCGGGGGACCATTAACGGGATTCCTCTCCTGGATGTACAGGAAAAGAACCAGGAGATCCTCCACCTCGTAAGTGCTGCTGATGCGGTGGGTCTGCACATCGGCCCAGCGGAACTGGTACTGGATACGGTGCGCCGCCGGGATTTGACGGTACACCATACTGCCCAGCACTTATTGTCCGGGACCATATTCAGCATAACTGGAAAGCCCACGGTTTCCATGCATCTGGGGGAGGAGGTGTGTACCATTGACGTGGATACCCAGGGCTTCTCCGAAGAAACCTGTATCGCCGTCGAAGCTGCGGTGGCCCTGGCCATCGAAGCAGATCACCCGGTGATCATCCACCACTGTCCCCCAGAGGCGCTGGAGGATTTTCCCCTGCGGAAGGTGCCCCCTCCAGGGGAGGAGGTGATCCGGGTGGTAGAGATCCAGGGCCATGACTTTTCTCCTTGCTGCGGGACCCATCTCAGCGCTACCGGACAGATCGGGATGCTTCGGATCCTTGGAGCGGAAAAATACAAGGGGATGACGAGACTGACCTTTATTGCCGGACGCCGGGTCCTCCAGGATAGCCGCCTTTTGCGGAAGCAAGGGGAACTCATTTCCCGGACCCTCAAAGTTCCGGTGGCTGAGACCGGCAAAGGGGTCTTGGCCTTAATGGAAAAGACCGGCAAGCTGGAAGCCCGGGTGAAAGCCTTGGAAGAAGAAAATGCCCGATTCAAGGCCGAAGCCGTATTGCGTAAGGCAGGGCTGCTTACTGATACAGAAACCACCTCAGGGCAGGGGACCATCCTGGTTGAAACCTTTCCCCATAATGGTATGGAGGCCCTACTCCCCATTGGCCGGGCCGCTCAAAAGCTGACTGCTGCGGTGTTGCTGCTGGCAGCCCCGCAGGATAGAAAATTTGCCGCTTTCTGTTCTGCCCCAGGGTTTGATATCCGGGGGATGTTCCAGAAACCGATGGAGGCTCAAGGCGGTCGCGGTGGTGGAAGCCCCTCTTTTTTTCAGGGTCAGTTTCCCACTGAAGAAGCCTTAGCCGCTTTTCTTGAGTCTTTTGCCCCGCCCTTTCAGAGATAAACGACCGAAGACCAGTCCCGTTACCTTTACGGTGCTTCAGGTACAGCGGGTCCGGGAAGCAGGGACGTGAAAAAGCAGCGGGTAAAGAAAGGGTATTGACCGTGCCTGAAGCGGTTTCTTGACATACCTCGGGTCTGATCCTTGACATAGGCTAGGTCTGACTTTTGACACGGTTCGGGTCTGACCTCTGACATAGGTTTGGTCTGAATACACACTGAAGCTAGGTGTGAGATTTCACCAAGGTTGGGTGTGAGATTTCCCGAAGCTAGGTATGAGATTTCAGCAAGGCTAGGTGTGAAGGTTCACCGAAACCGGGTGCGAGGGTTCACCGAGGCTAGGTGTGAGGCTTCACCGAAGCTGGGTGTGACGGATAAACAAAAGGCGTATCTCTATGGAATAAAACGTTATCGGATACGCGCATAGGGCAATGAAAACAAGGAGATATACATGAATGTAATCATGCTGACTGGACCAAGCAGCTGCGGTAAAACGACGGCGCTCAATAAAGTGTACGATGGGCTTATATGCAACGGCGCAAAGATTCATAAGGCAAAAGAGCAATTAGGTGAAAATCCGGAGGATTTTAAAGCGGTACTATG
>JAITAI010000212.1 GCA_031284195.1 Treponema sp. | reverse complement strand
CCGGATTATGATGCTTTGATGCGGTTTCGTATTGCTATCCTGCAACAGGAGGGTTTCAAACTGGCGGATATTACCCGGGTCATCAGCGGTATGGAACCGCTGGAAGGAGCAGTGCAGTTTACCCAAGCCCTCAGGGAAAAGACAGAACTCATCATCCTTTCCGATACTTATAAGGAATTCGCCCAGCCCCTCATGGCAAAATTGGCCTATCCCACCCTTTTTTGTAACAGCCTGGTCATTGCCCCGGATGGTTCCATCCTCAATTACCGGCTTCGTCAAAAGGACGGCAAAAGAAAAGCAGTAGAGGCCCTCCAATCCCTCAACTTGGAGATCTTCGCAGCAGGGGATTCGTTTAATGATTTAGCCATGATCCGCGCTTCCGAAGGAGGCTGTCTTTTTAGAGCTCCCGAGGCTATTCGGGAATCTTGCCCGGATATCCCCTGGGTAGACACCTACGATGAACTCCTCGCTCAGATTGTCGCCTTTTTAAGCCGATGAAACAGAGGATCACCGTTCAAAGAGCCGCCGGAGGACCCCATCGTTATGGCGCCAATCATGGGTAGTTTTAACCCGTAGATCCAGTTCCACCTTCCACTCCAAGAGACGGTTCAGGTCCTTTTGGGCGGCTTGACGGATAGCCTTGATCATCTCCCCTCCTTTGCCTACCACCATGCCTTTCTGGGATTCCCGTTCGGTGATGATAAAGGCCCGTACCCAGAGCCGTTTTCCTTCATCCCGTAACTCCGCATCTGCTACTTCCACGTACAGGGCATGGGGCAGTTCCTCCCGCAGACGATTGATGGCTTTTTCCCGGATAATTTCAGCAATCCGGAAATTCAACTCTTGGTCGGTATAGTATTCTTCTGGATAAAAGGGAGATCCCTCACTGGCCATGGCAAAGAGGCAGCTCATCACCGCTTCGGTTCCCGCGCCGTTCAGAGCGGATACTTTGAAACACCGGGCAGTATCTAATTGGGGAAGCTGCCTTTTGAGAAATGCCAGGGTCTGTTCATAATCCACCTGAGGGATATCCATTTTATTCACCACTGCCACGGTTCTATCCGCCATCGGTGCCAGCCGGGCGGCAATGGCCGCTTCTTCAGGTCCAGGAGGCCGGGAAGCGTCCAGCACATAGAGGATGATATCCACATCTTCCATGGTTCTGTCCGAAACTTCCATGAGTTTTTTGTTGAGTTTCCGCTCCGACTCATGCCGTCCTGGGGTATCGATAAACACGAGCTGCCCTTCAGGTCTATGTACGATGCCCCGGATAGCATTCCGGGTGGTTTGGGGTACGGCGCTCACGATGGCGACCTTGGCGCCGCAGAGGAGGTTCACCAGGGTAGATTTCCCAACCGAGGGTCTACCTACCACCGCCACAAACGCGGCTTTCTTTTTGATATCCATAGAACCATTATATCCCTGGAATGTTTTTGTGCTACCTAGGGGGGAGGGGGAGGGGAATAGAACGGTGGGGATTTAGTGATGCTCAGGGTGTTTGAAACAGCTTATCAGATGGTCGTTCACCATACCTACGGCCTGCATAAAAGCATAGAGGATGGTGGGTCCTACAAAAGAAAAGCCTCGGTTTTTGAGTTCTTTGGAAATCTGACGAGACAGATCCGTTTCCGTGGGAACTTCCGCAGGGGTTTTGAAATGATGGATAACCGGTTCACCCTCTACCCAGTTCCAGAGCCATTGGGAAAAAGAGACCGGTCCTTCCATCATAGCAAGATAGCTGCGGGCGTTTTCAATAACCGAACGGATCTTCCGTTTGTTTCTGATGATCCCCGGATTCTCCAGGAGCCGTGCCATATCCTTTTCCCCATACCGGGCTATCTTCTCCGGGTTCATACCGTCAAAGGCCGCTCGATAGGCGGCACGGCGTTTCAAGATAGTAATCCAAGAGAGCCCTGCCTGGGCTCCATCCAAAATCAGAGCCTCAAACAAAGGCTGATTGTCTTTAAGGGGCTGCCCCCATTCCTCGTCGTGGTAGGCCACATAGATTCTATCTTCACCGCACCAGGGGCAACGGGTTGGTTCCTGCTCTGGGTTTGCTCTGGTTTCTGTACCTTTCATGGATGTACCGTACCATAGATACCCAAAAAACGGGAAGACCCAGGGCCTCCGCAGTACTCGTTTGCTAGAAAGAGGGTGTTTTTGAATCTAAATCCACAAGCCGTATCTCAAGGAGATTTTTTGGACCCCGTGTAATACCCGGCGTTACCCCTTTTTTTGTTCCAGTTGCTGGCTGCAAAACTGCTGGTGAGGATTTTTTTTGATGAGGTATGCTATGAACCCTATTTGGGTTAGATTTTGCGTGATACAATACGCGCTATTGACCAGTAATCCATTCATCTGTATTTTTTATATTATAGTAATTCTATGTAAATAATAATATTATTAATATCATAGATTTACTGTATTATATTTTACAGGAGTAAATCATGAGAAAGTTTTTAGTAGTTGGAGCGTTTTTTGTTGTTCCGACGCTGCTTTTTGCCGGGGGACAAAAGGTTGAACCAAGGCAGCCTCCAAGTAAAACACCTTTGTGGGAAGAACTGGCAAAGCTCAAGTCCGATTACAAATGGGTAGATCTCAGTTTTGAGGTGAGCCCAGAAACTCCCCACTGGTATGGCTTCGACCCCTTGAGCGTAAAGCCGCTCTATACGTTTGAGGATACCGACGGGGTCTTTCTGGCCTATCAGTACACCTTGTCGGGGCAGTACGGGACTCATACCGATTTTCCCGGGCATTTTGATCCGAATGGACGATTGACCCATGAATACGGCGTGGAGGAGTTGGCCTATCCCCTAGTGGTTATTGATAAATCCGCAGCGGTTGCGGCAAATGCGGATTATACGTTGAGTAAACAGGATATTCTGGATTGGGAACAGCAGTATGAGCCGATCCCTGAAGGTTCCTTTGTTGCCTTCCGGAGTGATTGGTCAAAACACAGCCCCGGGGACTATGAAAACAAGGATGCC
>JAITAI010000192.1 GCA_031284195.1 Treponema sp. | reverse complement strand
TCGGTACGGGATCCTTCCTGGGATGACTTATCCCAGGAACCGGTAACCGATACGGGGGCGGCAAACAAAGTCGTCGAAAATACCGCCATTATCATCAATAGAACAATGACCTTATTCATAACCAGGTCCTCCTTAAAAATGATTAGGTAGGATATTTTTTTATAAAACCATGTTTAGCAGGAGTGTATCCTACTACATAAAGTATATACTCCACCAAAAACAAATGTCAAGCAAATTGTACAAAAAAAATTAAAACTAATCCTCACTAAAAAGACCGCTTCCATATTCAAGGGCCTGGTAGTACAACAGCAAGATAAAGGAATTTACAAACAGAGGATCTATTGGCTATATGAGACCCTCACGAATAACAACAGAAAGGGTATACCTTTACCAAGTTTACAAAAATTTTAAACCTTAGGCAGCTTTTATTCCCGTAAGGAACCCTGAATTGGACGGCTGCTTGGAAAATGTGACCGCTTATGTAAGCGCCAAGACCACATGCCCCGCATGGCAAGTTACGGCCTTGACCCGGCATAATATTGGCCTAGGGCCAAGACCCGCGGCCCTCATACTTGCTGCAAGGATTTTACCTTAACGGCCCACTACCTTGGACTGGTTTTAAGGACCCTCTTCTCACTATACTACAAGTATATGCGGCTGTTTCACCATGCCAGATTTGAAACAGCGCCTTTAATAAAGAAAAAACCCGTTCTTGGACAGGTTTTTCCGAAGCCTTTTTCACCGGATCAAAGGTTCCCCGGACCCTCATGTCCGCATTAACCTTGGTTTTGAAAAAGGATTCTACGAGTAGTAATAAGGAGTATTTGATTGGAAAGTCTCAAAAAAAATCCTGCATGGAAAGGTCGCCGGGGCCCAGTGGTGCTGGTCATCATGGACGGCGTCGGGTACGGTAAATACAAGGAGGGCGATGCGGTAGCAGATGCTAAGATGTATCATTTAACGGCCCTTCGCTCCCAAAATCCCCATACCCAATTAAAGGCCCACGGAAAAGCAGTGGGCCTTCCTGGAGATGATGATATGGGCAACAGCGAGGTGGGTCACAACGCCATGGGCTGTGGACGGGTTTTTAACCAAGGAGCTGCCTTGGTTTCCCAATCCATTGCTCATGGGGCGATGTTTACTGGTCAGGCATGGAAAGCCATCCTGTCCGCTGTACAAAGTTCTGGGGGAACCCTGCATTTCATCGGCCTCTTTTCAGACGGGAATGTGCACAGTCATCTGGATCACCTCAAGGCTATGATAAAACAGGCGAAACAGGAAGGGATCAAAAAAGTACGGATCCATGTACTTTTTGATGGCCGGGATGTAGGGGAAACCAGCGCTTTGGAATACCTGGATCCCTTCGAGGCGTTTTTACAAGCCGAGAAGACCCCCAACTTTGATGCCCGGATCGCCTCTGGGGGAGGCCGGATGTGGATCACCATGGACCGCTACGGTGCGGACTGGACCATGGTGGAACGAGGCTGGAAGACCCATGTCCACGGGGAAGCTCGTCAATTCGCTTCTGCCCGGGAAGCAGTGGAAACCTATCGCCGGGAAATTCCCGGTATCATCGACCAGGACCTCAAGGAATTTACCGTTGCCGAGCAGGGGGTTCCCATTGGGACCATCCAAGACGGAGATTCGGTGGTGTACTTCAATTTCCGGGGGGATCGAGCCTTGGAAATCACCGCTGCCTTTGAGGAAGAAGCCTTCAGTCATTTTGACCGAGGCCGGCGGCCCAAGGTCTGTTACGCGGGAATGATGGAATACGACGGGGATACCCATGTACCCAAGCAGTACCTGGTGAGTCCCCCATCCATCAACCGGACTATGGGAGAATACCTGGCTGCTGCAGGGGTGCGGACCTTGGCGATCTCCGAGACTCAGAAGTACGGCCATGTAACCTATTTCTTTAACGGTAATCGGACCGGAAAATTTGACGAAGCCCTGGAAACATACCAGGAGATCAAGAGCGATGTGGTGCCCTTTGAGCAGCGGCCCTGGATGAAATGCGCGGAAATCACCGATGTGGTGGTCCAGGCCATGGGTTCTGGGAAGTACGATTTCATCAGGCTCAACTATCCCAATGGGGACATGGTAGGGCATACCGGGATATATCAGGCGGTGATTTGCGCCATGGAAGGGATGGACCTCCAACTGGGACGGCTTGCCAAGGCAGCGAAGGAAGTGGGGGCCATACTGGTGATCACCGCGGACCACGGTAACTCGGACGATATGTTTGAACATCAGAAGAAAACCGGAGCAGTGGTGTACAAGGCCGATGGAAGCCCGAAGGCCAAGACCAGTCATAGTCTTAATCCGGTGCCCTGCATCATCTACGATCCTGACTATAAGGGAGAATACCTCAGGGAGCCTTATGCAGGGGCTTTACGGGAGGGCCTGGGGATCAGTTCCATTGCCGCAACCTGTATGAGCCTTTTAGGGTATGTACCTCCTGGGGATTATGATCCTCCGGTGCTGCAGATGCAATAAGGCCTCCCCTAGGGAGGGATAGGTTTCCTTTGGGAACCTATCCTCCTTTGCATCGGTTCTGACGATGGATTCTGAAGCCGCGGCTTTTCGGACTTATAAGCCACAGGTAGTAACTAAAATGATTCAAGGACAGCACAATGATGGGCAGCACAAAACTTGCCGGCCCTTCCTTGCCTTTTCCTATATTCCGGTATAGAATCATCCTATGGGCATTCTTCAATGGGGAGAATGACCTGTAAGGGCCCATCGCGGGCGAGAGTAATCTTGCCGGGCAGGTGGGAAGCGGGGCGCTGCGCCAAAGCACGGCAACCCAGTTTACGTAACCTTAAGGATCAAGATATATTCTGGTCCGGCGAGGGGCGTATAAACGGTAATCCGCCATTATACCCTCAAAGCCGCGTCCAGAGGATCGGCTTTGAGGGTTTTTTTATGGAGAGGAGCAAATTATGGAGAGAATTGCGGTAAT
>JAITAI010000184.1 GCA_031284195.1 Treponema sp. | reverse complement strand
GGTAAGGCTTTTCTGTTTTGGCGTATCTTTTTAAAATGAGGCGTCACCACGGATTGAAAAGAAAAGAACGAAGATGTATGATAGTCCTATGGATCCTACAACCTTAAAAGGCCGCTCCTTACTTACCTGGCTGGATTATACCGCAGAAGAAATCCGTTATTTCTTGGAGGTATCAAAGCAGGTCAAAGCGGAAAGTCAGCGGCATGAAGTTCATCGCCGTTTTGAAGGGAAAACCCTGGCCCTCCTTTTCGAGAAGCGTTCCACCCGGACCCGTTGCGCTTTTGAGACCGCGTTTGGCGAAGAAGGGGGGCATCCGGTGTTCCTCTCCACTGCGGATATACAGCTTGGGGCAAAAGAATCTATCGAAGATACTGCCCGGGTTTTGGGCCGTATGTTTAGCGCTATTCAATTTCGGGGTTTCAAGCAGGCTACTGTAGAAACGTTAGCTCACTATTCCGGCGTGCCGGTATACAATGGACTTACCGACGATTTTCACCCTACCCAGGTCCTGGCGGATATCCAGACCCTGGAAGAACAGTACGGTCCTGCCACGGGGAAGAAGCTCTGCTTTGTAGGAGATGGGAGGAACAACGTGGCCCGGTCCCTGATGGTGATCTGTGCGAAACTGGGGGTTCATTTTACGCTTATTACTCCTCCCTCTCTCAACCCTGATCCGGATTTGACCACCCGCTGTACTGCGATAGCTCAGGTTTCAGGGGCGCAGTTGCGGATTACCCCGGATACTGCGGAGGTCGAAGGGGCCCATGCAGTGTATACCGATGTATGGGTTTCTATGGGAGAGGAAGCAAAAAAAGAGGAACGGATCCGGCTTCTGCGTCCTTATCAGGTCAATCAGGCCCTCATGGATAAGACCGGCCGTAAGGACAGTATCTTCCTCCACTGTCTCCCGGCGATAAAAGGTGAAGAAGTAAGTTCCGGTGTGATCGACGGCTCTCAAAGTCGCGCCTGGGATCAGGCGGAAAACCGGAAACACACGATTAAAGCCCTGCTCTTGGCAACCCTGGGCTACTGAAACTCAGGGCATGAAAAAAGCCCTGAGGGATATCCCGCGGGGCTTTTGTAGGGCTAGCGACAATTGGACTTGAACCAATGACCAAACGGATATGAGCCGTTTGCTCTACCGACTGAGCTATGTCGCCCTATAGAAAGTATACTTAAATATAACAAAGGCGGATCCGTATGTCAATACCCTTATGCACAGGGGTCTATACTTTAGGAGAAAAACGGCATCTCCCTTCTTTATTTTAGGATTCCTTCTGCTTTCGTACAATAACCCCATCGTTCTCTAGACTATCTAAACGGTGCTCCGTCGTCTTGGTCGTAGTAACCTCTTCAGCTTCTTTAGTAAGCGCTCTGAGATTGTGGATTGCTCGAGAAATATCAGTACTAAGGTATAAGATTTTCTCTTGAGACTCCTTGAGGTTCTTTTCGGAGTTTTTTTCATCATTCACTCGTAATGAAATGCCTCCCTTGACGGGGGATCCTTTTTGCATGATGAATTTGATAAGAAGTCCCAATAATCCTGCAATTGCAGCTCCTAATCCGATAAAGATTTCTTTATGGCTTTTTGCTTTTCTTTTCTGTCATATACCGCTTCTCCTCCTGTAAGAGCAATACTCAAAGATGTAAGCGTTGCTTCTTCGCCATTGATAACTCGGTTATCTTTGGCATATACAATAGAATCAAAGAAATTAAAGAAGTTTCCCGTCTGCACCTTACGACCGGTGTATCAACCGTTTACCTTGCTCCGAAAGACAGATTGCTTTTCGGTTCATGCGTAAACCCTGCAGCTCATTCAGGCGGGGCCAGGGCTTTGCCCCGTGGCTTGGGCTTCTGCTTTCTTGGCCAGCACGGCCTTACGGGAACCTAAGAGAATAGAAACCGGTTCCAGCATGGGGATATTCTCACAGAGGATTTTGATAATCACCGTCATAGGCACTGCCAGGATGAGGCCCACAAAACCCCAGAGCCAGCCCCAGAGCATCAAGGACATCAGTACCACAATGGGGGCAATCCCCAAATTATCCCCCATGATCTTAGGCTCCAAGATATTACCGATGATCATGTTGACCCCCAGCATAATAAGGACCGTAACGATGATCGGCCCTGGTTCAGGCCAAAACTGGAGCAGCGCAAAAAGGCCGACCCCGGTTCCCGCGGCGATGCTGCCGATATTGGGTATAAAATTCAGAATAAACTGAATAAGCCCCCAGAGCACCGGAAACTCAAGCCCGATAAGGCTTAAACCGATGGTAACCGTTACACCGGTGGCCAGGGAAATAAAAAACTTCGCCGAAAGATAGCGGCTCATCTGGCGCACCACATCCGCGCCGATCTTTTTTATCTGACCAGATCGTTTATGCTCAAAGGCAAGGTCGATTTTGTCTTTAAAAAAGGCCGTTTCCAGGAGCAGAAAGGCCATGAACAAAACCACCATCAAGGCTTCCCTCAGGAACCCAATAAACCCATTGGACAGAGACAGGGTCATACCTCGGATCCTGCTTCGAACCCCCCATTGACTCCAGAGATTATCAAAAAAACTCAACTGAGCATCATAGGAAAGTTCAAAAAAGCCTGCCAAGGTTACATAAATCTCGGTTAAGCGCCGTTCATATCGAGGATAGAGGGTCAGGATGGTTCGAGCCGAAGAAAAAAGCACTGCCCCGATGAGGTACAGACCCGCGATGATGATGCCTATGGCGAGGAGGATCGAAACAATCCGGGGAAGACGCCACCGCTCGAGCAAGACGACTATAGGATTCATGGCCATTGCCAAAAACAGGGAAATGGTAAAGGGCAGTATCACCGGCGCCGTAAATTTAAGCATCACTCCCACACTGATACAGGTGATAAATACGAGAAAAAGAACCATCCCTTTCCGCAAATGCGAGGGATCCAATTCGTCTTTCATATACCTACAGTATCATACATAACCATAAAGATACACCAGACACTTGAAGGCCTATTTTTTCACCAGGTTCCTGTTTTTCTAGGTAGGGTATATTTATACATAAATTCGGTAGATACTGTATAATTTTTGCATGAAACCCCTTGAACATAAGGAATCTATTTTGTATAAATAGAAGCTGTTGCAAAACGGTAAATCCTGGACCAGCGTACTTGAGTCTAGGGGTTCTGGATGGCAAATGGTGAGGAGCCAAGTTTTGCCTGTCCCGCCGGCTTGAGCAGAGGAAAAAGGGGGCTTCAAGCCTGTTTCATCGGACCCCAGGTCCCCGCTAACCGAGTGCTGAAAAGGCCCATACGCATACATTAAGCAGAGAGGCAGGATCATGATAAACAAACAGGATGCTATTGTACGCAATTATATTAAGGAACTAGGAGCTGATATCCGAGCCCACTATACGATTGATCCTGAGGAGTTCGCCCATTATACCATCAAACGGGGATTGCGTAATTCTGACGGTACCGGGGTATTTGCAGGAGTAACCCGGATCGGCAGCGTCCAGGGGTACACCGTATCCGACGGGGAACCGGTTCCTATGGAGGGGAAACTCTATTACCGGGGCATTGATCTCACCGACATCATCCGGGCTCATGGAGAAGCCAGTACCTTTGGGTACGAAGAGGTTGCTTACCTCTTGCTCTTCGGTAAACTCCCGACCAAGAAACAATTAGACCACTATAACCGTATGCTTTCCGCTGCCCGGAAGCTCCCAGAGGGTTTTACCGAAGATACGATTCTCACCCTCCCTGGAGCGGACATCATGAATAAACTTACCCGCTGTATCCTGACCTTGTATATTTTTGATTCCGCTGCTGATGACATTTCAGTGGAGAATGTGATACGCCAGTCCATTGAACTCATTGGCCGCGTACCGGTTATCATCGCCAATTCCTACGCCGCTAAACGGCACTATTTTGATCGGGAATCCTTGTTCATCCATGTACCCCAGGAAGCTCTTTCTTTAGCTGAAAATTTTCTGCACATGCTTCGTAGAGACAACCACTATACCCAGGCAGAAGCCCGTCTCCTGGATTTTATGCTGATCCTCCACGCAGAGCACGGCGGCGGTAACAACTCGGCCTTTGCCTGCAGGACCCTTTCATCCACCGGCACTGATACCTATGCGGCCCTGGCCGCTGCAGTAGGTTCCCTAAAAGGTCCCCTCCACGGCGGGGCCAATATGAAGGTGATGGAGATGTTCACCCACATTCGGGAGCATGTATCGGATACCCGGGACCCCGATGAGGTCTACGCATATCTGGGTAAGATCCTCGACAAAAAGACCTTCGACGGCTCAGGCAAGATCTACGGTCTAGGCCACGCGGTTTACACCAAATCAGACCCTCGGACCGTGCTCTTAAAAGCATTTGTCCGCAATCTGGTGAAAGAACACGTCCTTCCCCTCGCAGAAGGGGTAAACCCACGGCCCAGTTCAGCGGATAAGTGTGCATTAGCTGCCTTGGCTGAAGATTTTGCCTTGATGGAGATCATTGAAAAGCAGGGGATCCGGGCCCTCCGTACCCGGCTAAAGGACCGCAAGGTTATCTGCGCTAACGTAGATATGTACTCTGGATTGGTCTACCGCATGTTGGGAATTCCTGATGAACTGTTTACCCCCATTTTCGCGGCTGCCCGTATGGCTGGCTGGTGCGCTCACCGTATCGAGGAGATCCTTTCGGGGGATCGTATTATCCGTCCTGCCTATCGGGCAGTAGCCCAAAGGACCCCCTATGTTTCCCTGGAGGCTCGGGGTTAAACCTCCTCAGGTAACCTTTTCAAGGGGTCTTACTCCAGGTTCCTGCATTTAAAAATTTGTCCATGAATTAACCGGGATTTTCGCGGATTAGACCGTAGAGGGCAACCAAAATGCGCAAATCTTTTATTGTACGGTTACCACTAAAGCGTTAGGGCTGAAATCCGTGAAATTCAGGACTTTT
>JAITAI010000173.1 GCA_031284195.1 Treponema sp. | reverse complement strand
ATGATGGTATAGTCCATTTTGTTGGGAGTCCCCATGGAGCCCACCACCATATCCCCGGTGTTGATGCCAAGCCGGGTGAAAAGAGGGTTGGGGTCCTGGGCATCCTTCAGTATTCCCTTGCGAACCAGGGCTTCCATGACATTCCCGGTGATAAGCCCCTGGGCGACGACTTCCCGGTTGATTTCCTTCTCCGCCTTGTGCATGCGGACGGCGGCGCGGCAGGCAAGGTCGGCGTTGTTTTCCATGTACACCGGGGCGCCGAAGAAGGCGATGATGGCGTCCCCTTCGTACTTGTCTATGGTTCCCGAATTTTCCAGCACAATGTTGCTCATCCGGGTAAGGTAGTAGTTAAGCAGTTCCACCAGCTTGGTCGGGTCGCCCAGGGCTTCCGATATAGTAGAAAAACTGCGTATGTCGGTAAAGATGGCGGTCATTTCCCGCTTCTCCCCCCCCAGCTTAAGCTGGGAAGGATCGGCGATGATTCTGTCGATGACTTTGGGGGACAGGTAGCGGGAGAAGGCGGACTTGATAAACCGTTTCTGGCTGCCTTCGGTGGCGTAGTTATAGAGGATGGCAGTGAGAAAAGCGATGCCCATACCAATTACCGGAGCCACCACCGGGATCCATAGATCCAGGGCATAATAGGCCAATCCTGCCAGGCCGCACATCACCATGAGTATCCCCAGGCCGCCGCTTACCGCCAGGGGAATACCACCGGCATATAAAACCAAGAGGCTTATCAAGACGATCCCCACAAGGCTTAAGAAAAAGACCACCCAGGGGGGACTTTCGCGAATAAAATCCCCTTGCAAGAGGTTATCCAGCATGGTGATGTGTATGCCCACTCCCGGATACACCGAAGAAATAGGGGTACTGCAAATATCAAAGAGTCCTGGCGCATAATATCCAAAGAACAGGTACTTTCCTGCAAAATTTTCAGGACCTAAGAGGGGTTCCTCTCCGTTCCAGTAGGCCTCGGCGCTTTGAAGCACTTCCGCAGCGCTATAGGGAATATACCGATCCACGTTTCCCCGGAAACGGAGCAAGGTTCTGCCCGTTTTATCCACCGGAACCGCGTAGTCCCCCCAGGTAATGAGCTGTTTTTTTTCGTTATAACGGATATCTTCCGGGGCCCCTGCCACAAGCAGGGAGGCTGCGGAAAGACCTGGCACAGCCTTAGTATCAAAAAAGGTAAAAAGGGTAGCCCGCCGGAATATGCCGTCTGCATCAGCTTTTCCCATTATATTACCGATACCCCCTGCGGCATTGCGGATTCCATCTATAGGGAATTGGGCGCCGATTACCCCTGAACCTCCGGGGAACAGCTCAAATCCAGGGAGTAGCGTTTTAAAGGTATCCAGTGCAGGCGCTTCGATCCGGAATAGAGGGGTATCTGTATCCGCAGGCCAAGAAACATCTTTTCCTGCTTGGGTACTGAAAAATACCGCCTGCACGGTCCTGCCGAAGGCTGCAGAAGCCTGTATAAAGGCCTCGTCATCTTTAGGGCCGTATACCGAAGGTTCTGAAAACAGCACATCAAAAGCCACGGACGCTGCCCCGCCGGTATGTAGGTACGCAAGTAACTCTCCATAGGCTTGCCGCGGCCAGGGCCAGGACCACCCCCGATATTCCTGGGCCCAATCAATGCTAGCCTGATCCAGCAACACCAGCACCAGATCATCCGAAGGCCGGGTGGATTCTGCCAGAAGGACAGCCAAGAAGTCATAGGTTTTGTATTCTAGATACTCAAATAGACCTGCTGCAGCGGACACGCTCACCCCTAAAAACACCGAAACCGTGATGCTCAGGGTAGCTCCTATTTTTTTCGATTTCTTTTGCCCCATGGGTTCTGTAGTGCTACTCACTCAGTATGTTGTATATACCGAGGCAGCCGGAATGAACGGGTATCCGGGACTGAGTAATTACCTAGGCTCTGCTCCGCCTTGGCTCTACGCAGAGCCGGTGCAGGATGGGTTTTGTTGAACCCTCCAGGATGGCTCCCTTGCGTGGTTTCCAGTACCTGTAAAACCTCGATAAGGCTGACCGGCTCATAGCCTGCAGCGGCCAACAGGGCCAGGGCTTGGGAATCCGCTTCGAATTCCTGGGCTTGGGCATACCCATGTACCACCAGGGCGTTCACCATTTCCCGTACCTCTCCGGCAAAACGGTTCCTACGGGCTTCTAGCGAAGCTTCCCGGGTAGCGATATCTATTGCCCGATCTCCGAATGCGGAAAGATCCTGGGTGAGGCGCAGGTTTTGTATCAGTTCCACCCCGTGCTGTAGGTGTATATGGGCAATTTCATGGGCAATAACCGCTGCCAAGGCATCCTCTGAACCGGCGGCCTCTACCAGACCCAGGGTTACGAAGATATGACCCCCTGAAGTGGCAAAGGCATTGATCTCTGGACTGTCAAGTATCAGTACATGATACCCATTAAAAATAAACGGTTTTGGAGAACTGAGGACCAGGGCCCCGCAGATTTGATTGAGATAGTCTGTCAACCCAGGGTTTTGCCCATAGGGGGTATAGTGTTCCAGGATATTCGCCGCTACTGCCCTCCCTAGGTAATAGGTTTCTTCAGGGCTTATTTCCCCTTCCTGGTCAAAGGCATGGTCCATTTGGGCGAACCCGCTGTCCAGATCCTCTTGAAGAAACTGGAGATCCCTATCAGGTTGGAGGTCCTGCTTCCCATGAGCCGCTCCTGGGGTAAGGGGAAGCAGCACCATAAAACAGAGGGTAATACACGGCACTATCCTCATTTAATCCCCCCTTGCCAAATGACCATCAATTAAAAAAGCATACAAGGCGGTGTCGGAAACCCTGAGATTTTCCATAGCGTCAACAGCGTCATAATCAAACCTACCCTCTTGCCGGTATTCGGTCTCCACTTCTTCAGAGAAGCCTTTCCCTGCCAAGGCAAGCTCTTGAACCGAAGCAGATGTCCTCGTCCCGGATGAAATGATACGTTTAGAGGTCAAACTGGAAGAGACTATCCATCCCTGCAAGGAAGCCTGAGCAGATTGGACTTCAACCCATTTCCCCTTTTCTTGTAGTACCGTAACCGGATTCCCATACACCAAGGTTCCCCGTTCAGCTGCGAAAAAATCGGTGGATGCTTTTAATGACACGGTTTTCACCGCCACGTACATGGGGCTTCCCGGAAACCCGTGGGCTGTACTACTGCCGATTACCAGGATGCTCACCACTATACCCATACTATACCGCTTCATACCCATCTCCTTAGTAATCAAGGCGGTTTCAAAAGGTCCCTTTTGAAACCGGCTCAATTAAAAAAACGTATCCCTCTTGCATATCTTGAGGCTCTTTGAAAATATCCGAACTGGAAAAAGTCTACATATAATATTTATAGCACCTTTTCCTTGGTTTCCCCATGCCTCTATAAACTAGCAGTCTATGCACCTTAACAGACCTTCACCATCCAGCCCTTGGTATCAGGCAGGGTTCCGTATTGTATCCCCTTGAGGGTGTCCCGAAGCAGGGCGGTGAGGGCTCCGGTTTTTCCGTTGTTGAAAACCACCTTTTTGCCTTGATACGTCAGGGACTCAATGGGGGTGGCCCCTGCTGCGGTCCCGCTGACGAAACATTCCTTTCCTTCGGCAAAGACCTCGTCAACGGCGATTTTCCGTTCCGATACCGGCACCCCCTGGTCCCGGGCGAGTTCAATGATACTGGCCCGGGTGATCCCCGGAAGAATGGTATCCCCTAGTTCAGGAGTTACCAATTCCCCAGATCGTAAATACAAAAAGATGTTACAGGAGGAACCTTCCTCCAGGTATTTCCGATAGGTGGCATCCAGGTAGATACATTCCATGAACCCTGCTGCATTGGCTTCGTGTTTGGCCAGCGCGGAAATCACGTAATTAGAAGCCGCTTTGATCCAGCCGGTACCCTTGGGAGTGGCCCGGATCCGCTCGGTAATGACCGCATCAGCGCTGCCCTCGGAGAAATAACTGCTCACCGGATTCGTAACCACCACCACCCAGGGTTTCTGGGATAGAGCAACCCCAATGCCCCCTTCAGCATAACTGAAGGGCCTAATATAGACGGAATCCGCGCTGGCAAAGGAATTGCGCTCCCACTCTGGTTTATACCAGGGCCGGAATCCCAGTTCTGCATTCCGCTTCACCGTCTCCACACAGGCCTCCACGAAATAGGCCGCGGGAAAGGGAGGCATATACAGGCCTTCCATGGACCTATAAAAACGAGCTGCATTCTGGTCCGGCCTAAAAAGCGCCAGTCCCCCGTCTTTCTGGGGCAGGGCCTTAAGCCCTTCAAAGCAGGAAAGCCCGTATTGCGTGGTATAGCTTACCAAGGGCATATCCGCATACCAATTACGGGAATCTGCCAAGGCCTCCTGTTCCGTCTTTGTCAGCGCAGCTTCTTCTTCGGGGGTTTTATGAGGTTTTTCAAGGTATTCCCCCTTCCATTCATTTTGTCCGAATTTTGCCCGGTACACCACGGGGTAACTATGCAACACAAAAGCCATTATTCTTCATGCCTCCTGGAATGATTCTTCATTCTACCATGCCTATAGGATGAACCACAAGGACGGGGGCCCTTCATTGGGATAATTCGGGTCAAGGCCGTTTGCGATTGGCCGGGTTTCTGTAAGGAGTCTGCAAG
>JAITAI010000171.1 GCA_031284195.1 Treponema sp. | reverse complement strand
AAGACCGATACCTGGATTGATAAACCGGATTATCCGGTGTTTGTATCCCTCAGGACATGGCTGAAAGCCTATTTTGCAGGGGCCAATCCCCCGGTGGAACTAACCCTGGCTCCCCTAGGTTCCCAGTTTCGCCATAGGGTTTGGCATATCCTCCGGGAGATTCCCTATGGTCAAACCCTCACGTATGGAGCCATTGCCCTGCGCATCTCAAAAGAACTGGCTGTCCCTGCCATGTCAGCCCAAGCAGTAGGAGGTGCGGTAGGGCATAACCGGATATCCCTCTTAATACCCTGTCATCGGGTACTAGGAGCCAAGGGCAGCCTTACCGGGTATGCAGGGGGAATCGAAAAGAAACGAGCCCTTTTAGAACTTGAACAAGGATACAAGCGCTGGGTATCAGCCTAATAACAACGTATGGGCGCAGCATACCGCTGCAGCCAAAGCATCCGCAGCATGATCTGGTTTGGGGATGGCCTCAAGCCCCAGGATGATCCGTACCATATCCTGAACTTGGGTCTTGTCCGCTACGCCTCGGCCTATAACCGCCTGCTTGATGACCTTAGGAGCATACTCCTGTACTGAAAGTCCCTGTTCTGCCAGGGCCATATAGAGCACTCCCCGGGCTTCTGCCACAGGGATAGCGCTGGTAACATTCCGTGCAAAATAGAGGGTTTCCATGGCAGATTCAGTGGGATTATAGGCCGTAAGAACTCCACGAAATTGTTTATAAATAAAAAAAAGACGCTCCCCTCTCGGGCAATCCGCGCCAGTTTCAATACACCCGTGGGTAATATATCGAATCCGCCGGGTATCGAATTCAATAAGCCCCCACCCGGAAGCAGCGAGACCCGGATCAACCCCGATGATACGGCGGATTCCCGTGAAGCCCGAGGTTTCCCTTTTATTCAGCCTCAAATCCTTCGGGGATATCGATGTTTGCATAGACGTTCTGCACGTCGTCGTTTTCTTCAAGCCGCTCAATCAACCGTACTGCTTTGGCAGTGGCATCGTTATCCAGACTTACCGCAGCCTCGGGAACCATGCTGATTTCCGCACTGAGGGTTTCACAATGTTTATTTTCCAGACAGTTCAATACCGGTTCAAAATCTTCAGGAGCAGTGGTAACTTCAATAACCCCATCGGAAAGGCTCACATCTTCGGCGCCGCCTTCAAGAGCAACTTCCATGATCTGGTCTTCAGTGTACTTTTCACCGTCCAAGGTGATGATCCCCTGGCGCTTGAAGAGACGGGAAACTGAACCTGATGTGGCAAGCTGACCTCCTGCACGGGTCAGAATATTCCGTATATCTGCGGCAGCCCGATTTTTATTATCCGTTAATACCTCAATAAAGATCGCCACCCCTCCGGGAGCATAGGCTTCGTACACCAATTCCTCGTAATTGACTCCCTCAAGCTCGCCGGTTCCCTTCTTGATAGCCCTATCGATATTATCCTTGGGCATATTCGCTCCTCGGGCCTTCAAAACCGCGGTTCGCAGCCGAGGATTTCCTTCTGGATCCCCTCCCCCCATACGGGCGGCAATGGATATTTCTTTAATCAGTTTGGTGAACATCTGGCCGCGCTTTGCATCCGCGGCGCCCTTCTTGTGTTTAATAGTCGCCCATTTGCTGTGGCCCGACATGATAACTCCTTCTTCCTTCTCATAGTAAAACGTAAACCTTAACCGTCAAACGATATGTATATAATAGCACAAGAAAAAGCCCTCCGTCAATAAACGTATCTACCGGTTTCTGTTGCCTCTATGTTCCAAGCGCCAGGTGAGGGTATAGGTCCACGAAGTAGGCAAGTCCGGAGAGGCTATTTTAAGACTGAAACGACCCAGCTTTCCCCGTATTGAGGCGTACCAGGAAGTATTCCAGATTCCGTAAACCTCATCCTTTCCTTTTTCGCCGGTGTACCCCAGTTTTACCCGGAATTGAACCTGACCGATACGGTAGCTTACTTCCCCGGAAATAGTGGCTGTCGGAACTTCAAGACCGGGGTTCGGGATTGGGAAAGGTAGCGGCTGTTCTGGAGTCGTCGAGATTCCGGTGAGACTTCCTGAGACCGCCCACCTCAAGGAACCCCAGACAAGACCTACCAGCGCCTCATAGCAATCCTCCACCGGGGATAGATCCTCTGCATCTCGAGTCAGCTTCAGGGAAATCCGTGAAAACTTGAAGGGCCCCATGCCGAAATCCGAGGGAAACCGGTAATAGATGAGGGTTGAACTCTGCTCAAAAGGCTCTCCTAGTTCTCCTGCCTCCAGAGAGGTACCCAGCCGGAAAAACCTGCCTTTTTTTCCGTAATATTCTAACCGTCCCCCGACTCTGAAACCAGCTCCTCCTGCAAAACCATCACTGCCCACGTAACGGTTCCCAGCTCCATCCGCAGCCAGAGAGAGCCGCCAGGGACGGTTCCCCAATCGGACGCCCAAGTTCCCATACAGGTCTCTACCATAGGCAAAGGTATCTGAATATGCCCAGTCTGAGGCAATTCCCAGGAACGGACCCGTATAAACCAATCCAAGTGCATAGAGGTGAAACTCCCGTTCCGGCAGCGGCGGGGACGGGGAAAACCAGGATTCCTGATACCGGGGAGGAAGTTCCTTCCCGGTATAAAAGCCTTCCACTTGGAGGGTTCTTTTTTTATCCCATTGGGCCTCAATCCCGCCAGAGAGTCCAAAACTTATATCATCATTCCCTAAACCCGGGGTCATGATGGCTGAAATAAAGCCTCGCCATATCCCTAAAGGGGGACTTCTGAGATAGAGATAGGCTTCAGGCTCCTTGGTGGCAGTAGGCTCGGTTCTGAGATCTCCCAGGGAAGGTTTACGATACTCTACTAAGGGTACGGCCCTTCCCCAAGGCCTCCGGATTCGGGCAGATAATCCCCACACCTCCAGGGTTCCATAGAGTATCCGGGAACCGCTCGGTTTATGGTAGATTCCCCCTGCACCGGTAATAGTTCCCAAGTCCCACATTTCCCCAAGGGGAAGGCTCAGGTCTGCCTTGCTTTTACCTATAAGCTGGGTCCTGAGGGAAAGGTTCTGCCAGGGTATATGGAGCCGAAGATCCCCCCGGTTGACTGCGGTTCCTCTTTGGTTTCCATCTCCATCCCAGGAACCAGCCCATAACAAATCCCAAGAAAAACCCGGTTTGGCCGTCTCTGCCGCGAGCCCGGTCTTCAGGATCAAAAAAACACCGGCGAAACAGCATATCCATAGGAATCGAAAGAGCCTTGCAAAAATAAAGCCTGCGTCCATATCTCTTACTATGGAACGATACTGGAAACTGCTTTTATGGCTCTGTGTTTATCAGGGAAGTTGGAGATAGACTACCCCTAAAGCGCCTTTAGGACTTAGGAAATTTTTTTCATCCTCTCTAAAAGTACTTCAAGTATAGCGATCCATCGAAATCATGGCATTAAAAAATATGAGGATTTATCGATTTACCGGACTTTGCCAAATCTGACTATCTTCAAAGCCCTGTATCTTTTTAATGACCGAAAGCCAATAATCCGCTTCATTTTGAGAGGTAAAGGGCCCAACCCGGACTCGGTAAAAATTCTGACCCTTCACATCCTGGTTTTGTATGATAGCAGTGATACCCTTGTCAGCCAACTGATCTTTGGCCCCTTGGGCCCGGGTTGTAGTGGAAAATGAACCTATCTGAACCCAATAGCCCTCATAGGTTCGGGTCTGTGGTATCGGAGCCTTAGCCGCGGGTACAGAAGAGGACGGGGGTTTCGCAGCAGCCTTGGGAGGCGAACTAGCAGGCCCTGGGTTTGTGGTCGATGGGGGAGGGGTAGTTTTTTTAGGTGCTGGGGTGGAGGTACTCTTTTGAGCTGTATCCTCGGGACGGGTCCGGCTTGTAGGGACTGAACTGGGAACAGCTACCGTAGAAGGCTTAGGTACTTCGATAACCAGATCCGAACTATTGTTCTTGGTTATCTGTTCAACCAGGGTTTTGGGCTGAGAGGGATCCCCATAGATATAAATATTATTTTCTTGGGTCATCGTAGAAGGGGCTGGGGGAGGCTGCAAACCCTGGATCCCTTCAGGATTGCGGAGCATATCTACTGGATTGGCACTTGCCGGTTCTGTCCGCGACGGTTCAGACCTAACCGGTTCAGCGGGTACCGGCTCAACCGGTATGGTTGTCACCCTCGGGCTTACCGCGTTATCACTCTGGGTAAACACAGGAACAGAAGCGCTTACCGTTGCTGCATTTCTTCTCGGTAAAAACAGCAATATCGATAATCCTATTACGATAATAAGAAAAATACCGACCGAGACTGCCACCAGCAGTAATTTTTTCTTGTCCATATATTAATTCCTTATCTGATCGGACCCGTAATTACCCTGACCGGGGGTGTCGATCTTATGTATACTCTCCACCACATGATAGCAGGTATAGTTTTTTGAGCATTTCCCAAAAACTGTAATTTTGGGAATCCCTCTTTTGTTTTTACCTTTCTTCCACAGGATACTCGCCTTTTGCCATACCCAGTTGAATCAGTACCGCTTCGAGCTGTCGTTCTACGGATCCCCTAAAAAAAGAAGATCCGAATTCACCATATCCTCTGTTAGATATAATGTAAATATCGGCAGATTCCCTTGAATATTTAGCCATGAATTCTCTCTGACACCTGAAGCGCCGGATCAACTGCCCCCAAGGCAGCTTATCCCGTTTTCGGGCCCGTAAAAGCCGGGTAAACACAGGAGCTTTCACGAGAATGATACCATCAAGCTGATTCCAGACAGAGGATCGATGGAGGAGCGCTGCGTTGATCACACAGGAACGGTCTCCTTGGCAGCGGATCCATTCTTCGGTTAGACGGTTTGCCGCGGGATGGACAATGGATTCAAGCCAGGCCAAGGCGTCAGGGGAACCGAATACCTGGGCGCCCAGGAGTTTACGGTTTATACTGCCCTCCTTTCCCAAAATTCCGGTTCCAAACCGTTCAAGAATAGCCCCTTTCTCCAGTTCGATTCCCTGATGCCCCAACTTATCTACATCCAGCACTGGAAATCCCCGCTTTTCGAGAAACTTGGCCACATGGTTCTTCCCCGCGCAGTACGTCCCGGTAAGGCCGATAAGGAGGTGTGTATTGCCATTCAGGGTATCTTTCATATTATTCTATACCTTTAATTAGTATACGTTAGTATATACTGATTTTACCTCAAATAATATCGTAGAACTTGCAATGATGAGTTACTTTGCATAGTGTTATTAATATAAGAGAGGGTATAGACTACATTTGGATGAACTTGTTACATTTTGATGTTTCCAAAGAATGGGTGATCCACATCCCCATAGGTATGCCCGTAGTTAAAAAAAGTGCGGAAGATCTCTCCCATTACATTGAACTGCTCAGTAATCAGGCTGGACTTTCCATCAAGCCCCTGCGGATACAAGAATGCGACACCGTTCCGGATCATCGAGCTCCTCGAATCTTCTTACTGAGTGAAGGGAACAGCCGGGAACAGACCGGTTTTTTTTGGCATATAGAGAAAAACCGGATTGAAATATTCGGTGAATCGGATCGAGGACTCTGCAATGGAGTTTTTGATTTCCTTACTACCTTGGGATTTAGTTGGCCAGAACCAAATCAAGAAATACTTCCTCCGGTGAATAAGGTCAGGCCCCAGGAATACCTCCCCAAAGAAACCTATAAGTATCAACATTCTAAAGGTAAGATTGTCCGTCGTCGGTTGCTTTTTGAGCGGCACCATCCCTCGGTTACTTGGAAATCCTTAATTCTATGGGCGGTCCGGAACCAGATTGATACCCTGGTCTTTTCCTTGTATTTGAGCCATCTGTTGAAAAGGAAAAGGAAACAGGAAACCGCCGGCCATCCTTTGGTACAATTAGGGCATAAGATCATAAGTGATTATCATTTCGGTAAAGAGGTGTTCGATCTCGCTGAAAAATATGCCCTCACCATTGAACGAGGCGGTTGGGATTTATCCCTCCTGGTACCTCGGAGGTATTTCTTGTTTAACCGGGAGATATTCCGCATGGATTCAGGTAAACGGGACAGAAAAAACAACTTCTGTCCCACTTCACCCGATGCCCTCAACCTCATCAGGCGGAAAGCTGAAAAGATCTTCCAAACCTATCCAGAAACCTTGGTCTATCACCTGTGGCCTGACCAGGGTCATGAAAGAGCTTGGTGTTCCTGTCCCACCTGTCGGGCCTTTACCTTGGAAGAACAGGGACGTATTGCGGTTAGTACTGCTGCGGATGTCTTAGCACGGATTAACCCTCAGGGAATTATTTCCTTTTATGA
>JAITAI010000310.1 GCA_031284195.1 Treponema sp. | reverse complement strand
CCCCGGCGCACCCATTCTTCATCGTAAAATTGACGATTGGGGTAGTTTTTCCCGTGCTGTTTTATCAACAAGGTGATCAGGTGAGGCGCATCATCAGGATCGGCCAACCGGATCCTAATATCCAAAGATTCACCTTTTTTATTGTACCTTTTCAGCATCATAGCTTGATTGTCCATGTTCATCTTAGGTATCCGGTAGTATGAGGATTTAATTTTTTTATCTTCCCTTTGTTTTTTCGATTTTTCTCTATAGTAATAATCAGGTTATTCATCCCAAAGGTTTCCCGGTACCTGACTTCCCGGGCCATCTTCAAGATCATCCCAATCCCCAAGGTCCGGTTAAATCCTTCTTCCGTATCCTTGTTCTCATGATAATACTCCACCGGGTTGAAATACTTTCCGGTGTTTCGGATCCGTAGCACCATATATTCCTGGGTAATTACAATACGGATATCCGTATATTCGATTCTATCGGCCTTGAGAGAATACTGGTTGATCATCATAAGCATCTCCTCAATAGCAAGACTGATATACATGGTTTTTTGCGGAGAGATACGGTTCTCTTCACAAAAATCCGTTATCTTTGTTGAAGCGAAGTCTACATCTTCGACGGTGTTTTGTACCGAAAAATCAATGACCTGATTGTTTTCAACCAGGGCCTTATCCAGTAATAGGTACCGGGAAAACCTAGAATTTCGTGCATGTACCAGGGTTACGATTAGGAATGCCAGACAAAAGGTTACAAGTTCCGCTATTATCAGGCTTATCCAAACCGCGTATACCCCAAAGCTAGGGAACAGCAGATAGGCCGGAGCCACCATAAACAGGATCAAACGGGAAACCACCATCCCATTGGCCATAAGGATCCGCCGGGTAGCGCTAAAATAGTTGATAATAACATTGTTAATAAAAGAGAGGTTAATGCTTGCCGCAAAAAATATAAAACCAATTCCGGCATTTTCTAGGATAAAGGCATCCCGGATCCCAAAAAAAAGGCCCATCTTATTACGAACAAGGAACAGGAGGATCCCAAGAACGCCAATTATCGTATTTCCTAAACTCAGCGCTTTTTTTAGGATAATACGAATGCTGCGGAAATCCCGTTCTCCAAAAGAAATGCCCACCAGGGGAAGAGCGGTTTGGGAAATCCCTAAGATGATGGCTAGGATAAAATCAGAAGCAGTACTTACCAGGGTATAACACGGCAGGTACATCCCAGCCCCCATTCTGACAAAGAGGAGGTTCATACCCAGACTTTGTATAGCCCGGCAGACGTTGTTCGAAGCGGAAGGGCTTCCCGCAGAAGCGATACTGGAAATATGCCGAATCACCGCAGTAGGTTTCTGCAATTTCAAAGGTGAATTCTTCCCCCCCAGCCGGCTTACCCCAAAGAGAAAGGTGAGGGTCGAACTGGTAACCGATGCCAAAGCGGTTCCTCCGGTACCCATGTCCAAAACTATGACAAAGATACCCAACGCAGCCACATTCAGGGAACTCATCAAAAGCAGCATGGTCATGGCAAGATTAGGTTTTCCGGTAATACGCAAATAGTTGAGAGGTATGTAAAGGAACAACGTACCCATACCGCCCAAGATATAAAACCGTACATAGTCGTAGGTATACGGAAAATGCTCTGCATCAGCCCCAAGAAATCCTACGATACCATCCAGGTTAAGCAATCCTACGGTGGTCAGGATTAAACCTACCACCGCTGAGATAAAATAAGAGAGGGTATACACCTGGGCACATTGTTCTTTCTCCCCTTTACCCAGGGCAATACTGGAAATAATAGAGGCCCCTACACCAATAAGGGAACCAATCGACATATAAACCAATGATACAGGGGTTACCAGCGATATAACACTCAGTCCTGGACCGCCAAGGATACGGCCAATAATCAGACTGTTGATAAGACTACTCACCCGTGTTCCCAACATAGAAAAGATTGAGGGGAACAAATACTTATAAACGAGACTTCCTACCAGAATATCGTTAGAGGCTAGGGTACGCTTCTCAACGTGGGTATTCACTGGAACACCTCCGATAACCCAAGGTCCCATAGCTACGAGGCGCTGATTGAGATGCCTCCTCGTACCATCGGGAGATTTCCCCAAACTTCAATACCCGCCTCTGGATGCTTCTTATCTGAACGTCCGGTTTAAAGCGATAATAACCATAACGGCCCCCAGCTTCTACCGGTCCCCGAGGGGATACCGTGGCGGATAGGGTAATCCTAGTCCCTCCAAGCATGATAATTGCCCATAAGACCACCCCTATCCCTCCCTGGATTGGATCCTTTGATATAATCATAGGACTCTTGAGGATACGATATTTGCCCCATAGACTCTGTGCGAAAAATTCATTCCGTCATAGCCCTTATACTGCTCTTATGGTTTTGTGTATGGTAAATATATTCTTATCATCCACCCGGGCATAGGAAACCTCATCCATCATCTTTCGGACAATGTAGATACCCATCCCGCCTATTCGACGCTGTTCAATCCCCGCTTTGGTATTCAGGGCCAGATATTCCAAGGGATTAAATGCCTTACCCGAATCTTCAAATTGCAGTATCATCCGGGGCCCTTCAAATCCCAATCGGATGAGCACATCCCCTTCTCCTCCGGTATAGGCATACCGGGCAATGTTTATAAAAATTTCTTCCAATACAATCGCAATTTGACTGTGGGCTTTAATCGTACAGCTTTCTTCTTCTAAAATTTCGTCAACCCACTCAACCAGACGATTGAGTTCATCCACTGATGCGGATACCTTGAGTTCATGATCAAAAACACCCATTGCCATTCCATTATCTCCCAGAATAGGATAAAACCATTATTGGATGTCAAATACCTCATCCAAACCCGTAATTTCGAAAACCTCTAAAATATCTTCCCTGATATTTCGTAAAGCAAGAACCCCATTACAGGCATTCAATTTTTTCTGTGCCGCAATAAGTACCCGTAAACCCGCAGAGGCCACATAGTTTACCTCGGTAAAATCCATTTCAATGTGGTTTGACTCGGCGATTGCCTCCTGAACCTCGGCGTCAAATGCTTCTGCCGTGGCAGCACTCAACTTACCACTAATCCCTAGGATTAGTTTATCCCCTGTCTTTGTTTTAGTTACATCCATGTATCTCAACCTTAAAAAATATATGCTTCGTTAAAGATCAACGATCCCTTATTCCACCATACCGGCATTTTTTCAGAGTATCCTCTGGAAAAATACAAGACCCCCAGAATCATAGGCCCTGAGGAGGGTATTATAGAAACGGCATAAAATTACCCCATACTTATATCCCCTTTACGACTCTTGCTCCCTTATGGTATGATACCATCCCTAGAAGCAACACTCCTTAATAAAATCATATATTTCTAACATAAATACCAATTATTATCAATATTCTTTTAAAGAAAAAAAATATCAGTACTCAATTCCCCCAGTCTCGTAACTACCCATAAACCGGTTAAAGTGCTTGTATACCTGGAAAACTCCACCGGCAACCAGGAAGGCTTGGGGTCTTCCTTCCTTGCCCGTTTTTCCGTTAATTTCCCTAAATCCAAAACTTTATCTCCAGCATATCGCCGTCTTTTGTTCACCTCAGAAAAGGGTACATACTAGGGATCGGGACTCAGTAGTTTTTTCTCTAATGCAAAATAGGTTATATCGAATCATCATGGAAACCACAGCCCTGAACCTAGGGGCTTAAGGTACCCCTGGATTCGCCGGGCCTAAAATAAAGCCACTGCTTCCGCCAGATCAGTACAGCGGCGCCAGACTGTAGCGAGTATATCCGGCGGCGGTTCCATGAGATCCTTAATAAACACCGACCGGATCCCCGCAGCATGAAGCCCTTGGAGGCCTGCCGGGGAATCCTCAAACCCTACACAGTCCTGAGGCTCCTTATCCAGCCGCTCTGCCGCAAGGAGAAAAATATCCGGTTCAGGTTTTCCCCGGCTCACCTCATCTCCAAAAACACAAGCTTCAAAACGTTCCAGAATACGGGCCTTTTTCAGTTTCCATATTCCTATCTCCTGAGCGGTTGAAGTGGCAAGCCCCAGGGGAATCCGCAGTGAATCCAAGTGATCCAACAGGGTAATCAGTCCTGGCCGATGAGGGATCCCCTCTTGTTCCACCTTTTCACGCATAGCCTGGCTCGCTTCTTTCCTGATTGTGTCGTAGGGAAAGTCTGGGCCGTATTCCTGCATAAACACTGCCCTTGTAGCAGCCTCATTCACCCCCACCGTACGGAACATGAGTTCCGGGGTAATATCCCAGCCCCGAGCTTGGGCAACCTGGATCCAAAGCTCCACCATGGGTCGTTCAGTGTCCAACATGAGGCCATCCATATCAAATATGACCGCAGCAGGACGCAATGTATGGGTAATCATAGGTGATGATACCATAGGGAGGTGGATTGTGAAATGCTCCGTTGACCAAAGGAGAGGATAACCGCTATGTTCAAGTATGCTTGAAGTTTCCGGTAATAACGGGGATACAGATGAAGCAAGCTGAGAAAAAGCCCGATCTCCCGCTTGCAGAGGGGAAAAAAGGGATCCGAATTCTGCTCGTAATAGGCTTGTACATCTTTGTGGGGGTGTTGGTAGTGGCTAGCGTCATCTTTATCCGTACCCTGTTCTTGCTTGATGCGACCCCCTTAGCTCCCGAAGACCCTCCAAGCTATCCCGAAGATGCGCCTCCAGAGCCTTGGGCTCCTGAACAGGGGGATCCTTTTGTTTCCCAAGAACCTGCAGCAGGGGAATCTATCAGGTCCGATGCAGAACCGATGAACCTGGAAGCCTCTGGTCCCCCCGTTGAGCACCCCCCCAAACCCCGGTACAAGGGAACGCTGGTGTTTGTCATTGATGATGCGGGAAACAACCTGGAAGAATTGGAGCCTTTTTTGCGCTTTTCCGGCCCCCTTACCATTGCGGTATTGCCGGGGCTTCCCTATTCCGGGGAAACTGCCCGGCGTATACAGGCTGCAGGAAAGGAACTGTTCCTCCATCAGCCCATGGAAGCTCTGGGAGGGCAGTACCCTGGACCAGGGGCCATTTATTCGGGGATGTCTACAGAAACAATCCGGGCAGTGGTGGAAGGTAATTTAGCGGAAATAGGTCCTGTGGCAGGGATGAATAACCACCAAGGTTCCAAGATCACCATGGATCCTGAGGCTATGGAGACCATATTGACCCTATGCCGGGAACGGGGTATCTATTTTCTTGATTCCCGAACTATCGCCGACACTACTGCGCCGGATGTGGCAAAACGCATGGGAATACCTATTGGGGAACGGGATGTGTTTATAGACAATATCCAAGAAAAGACCGCCATGATCCAGTCTGTGGAAGAGGGGCTTCACAAGGCAGAGCAGAAGGGAGCCGCAGTGCTGATCGGTCATACCTGGTCCCCTGAACTGGCTGCGACCTTGGAGGAGTTATATCCTACCCTGGTGGAACGAGGGTATTCCTTGGCTACCATGTCCCGTCTCATGCAGGAACATGCCCGGTAACCGATCCCCTCAGGGAAACGTCAAAGGCATTTAGGTTCTGGCGGGCTAAGTTCTGAAAGCGCGGCTCAAGCCTCATGGTCTGGTTGCGGAGCCTATGAAACCAGGTTATGCTGGAAAAATGAAAATCCTGGGTATTGAATCGTCCTGTGATGAATGTGCCGCTGCAGTGGTAGAAGACGGAAAATGGGTTCTCTCCAATGTAGTGGCTACGCAGATTCCCTTTCATGCGATGTATAAGGGGGTGGTCCCGGAGATTGCGAGCCGTAAACATACTGAGTGGATTTATGAAGTTGCTCAAGAAGCCCTCCTTAAAGCCGGTTTAGAGCCTGCCGGCCTGGATGGAGTGGCGGTAACCGCCCACCCGGGTCTGTTAGGTTCCCTTCTGGTAGGGCTTTCCTTTGCTAAGGCCTTTGCTTGGGCTCAAAACATCCCTTTTATCGCCGTGGATCACATGCTGGCTCACCTCTACGCATCTCAACTATCCGAATCCAAGGTTACCCCGGCAGTACCTGCGGAATACCCCTTCTTAGGACTTCTGGTTTCCGGGGGACACAGTATTATCTGCCGGGTGGATGATTTTGATGCAGTTACGGTTCTGGGAACCACCATCGACGACGCCGTAGGGGAAGCCTTTGATAAGGTATCCAATCATTACGGTTTTGGGTATCCGGGAGGGGCTGCCATAGACAAACTCGCTCAAACCGGAGACCCTTTAGCCTTTAATTTTCCCTTGCCCAAGCTGGACAAGGGGGAACACCGGTATGATCTTTCCTATTCAGGGCTCAAAACCGCAGTAATCAATCAACTGGAGCAGTTCCGCCGAAAGCCCGCTTCCGAGGTAGGCCCTGGGGACCTGGCGGCCTCCTTTCAGAAAACCGCAGTGGACATCCTCCTGCGCAGTCTTTTTCGGGCCGCCGAAGATACGGGGCTTCGTACCATTGTAGGAGGGGGCGGGGTGGCAGCTAATTCCTATCTCCGGCAGCGGCTGAGTGAACGGCAGGACCTGCACTGTATCTTCCCTTCCCTGGAGCTTTGCGGAGATAACGGCGCTATGATCGCCGGTTTGGGTTATCCATACCTTATCCGGGGGGAACGGTCGCCTCTCACCACTATAGCCTCTGCCCGGGTAAAAGCCTTTAAGCGGTCCTATCCCTAAAGGAAGAGAAGCCCAAAGTTAA
>JAITAI010000274.1 GCA_031284195.1 Treponema sp. | reverse complement strand
GAAACCTTCTCCCTCGTCAACATCGCCCTGCTCGAACCTGCGGTTCCGGTTCCTCCTCGGACTTCGCCGAAACCGCCTCCCCCGGAACCCCTCCCGGTTCCTGAGCGGGAGCTTGCAGAACAGTACCTTCACCAGGCTGAAGAAAGTTCCGAAGCATCGGGTGAAGGTGAGGACCTTGTACCAGCGGAAAGCCCCGGCCATACCGGGGATATGGAAGGGGCCGTAGAGACGAGCGAAAGGACCGGTGAAAAGGCCGCTCAAAGCGCCGAATACATCAAACGCAATTACCGCTACCTTCAGAAGCGAATCCGGGATAAGCTTGTCTACCCAGCTCCTGCGCGAAAAGCGGGTATACAGGGGGTAACCCAGGTGTCCTTTACCATTCATGAAGACGGCCGGGTCAGCGCGATTACGGTACTGAAAAGCAGCGGCCACGGTATTCTGGACGAAGCCGCCCTGGAGACTATATATGCTGCGGCCCCCTTCCCCCGGCCTCCGGCACCGGCCCGGATAGCCATACCTATCGCGTTTAGATTGCGGTAAATTGACCGATACCGTGGGGCCTTTCTGTTATGGAAGCAAAAAACGGCATGTTAAAGAAGCATAGCCAGCTTCCCGCACCGTAAGGCTCACCTGGTGGGTTTCGCCACATGAAGAGGCGGTCAATTCGCTTAGGGATGGAGCGCATTCAGTTAAGAGTGGAAAAGATTCCCTCAAACAAATCCACCAATACATTTGCACAAATTACCGATGTACCCACACAAATGCCCGTTTCACCCAACCAGCTTGATAATTCCCTCGAGGGAATATACCCGGTAAGCTACCGGTCATTTCCCCTCAAGAGCCTACGCAGGTCCTCACGATCTCTGCCACTGCTTCCGCCAGTTTCCGATGGGCCTCAGGATCCAGGTGAATACCGTCGGCCTTACTGGTTTGAATCACCTTGCCCGCATCAAGAAACGCCGCGCCCCGCTCCAAGGCAAACGCCCGGTACCAATGAGCGAGCTTCTTTGAAAGTTCCTGGGTTTCCCCAAAGATATGCTTAAACCCCGGAGCGTCTACCGTGGGAGGGGGACAAATCATGAGGACCTGGGGACTTTGCTCATTCGGGCCGGTACGGGAATCCTGAATAGCCGCCACAACCCGTTGTACCCCCCAGGCTATGTCATAAGGAACCGGGTTGAAGCGGAGCTTGAGGTCGTTGGTTCCCAACATCACCACTACCATATCCAGGGGCTTATGGCTTTCCAAAATAGGGATGAGCTGGCGCAGCCCGTTTCGATCCCCTTCTATCGGATCTTCCCGGCAACTGGTTCGGCTATTTTGTCCTTCTTCCACCACCCAGAAAGCAGGATCATCCTCATGACAGCCCTGGTTGAGCAAGCGCTTCAAAACCATGGGCCACCGGGTTTTGTGATCATAACGGCTGCCGTTGTGGGGATTATAGCCCCAGGTATTAGAATCACCGTAACACAAGATGGTTTTTAATTGACCGGTATACATAGAAACTCCTTATTCATGGGGCTGGGATTTGACCTTTTGAACCCGGCTCACCTTACATAAGCTGGAAAAATTCGATGACTTCATGATCAGGACCCAGGACGAAGGCATTGCACACCGGCAGGGTACCGAGGTTTATATGCTGGGGACCTGTTCTAGATTCAGCGCCGGCCTTGAGGGCTTGCTCATAAGCGGCTCTGGTATCATCGGTCCGTATTGCCACGTGGGCCCACCGGGCCTGGCTTTCCGCTTCACCGGTACCTTGGGGGATGATCTCTACCACCGCATTATTCCCCAGATCCACGAGATACATGGTCTTCTCCCCTTCCCCCATGGGAAAGCTGCATATCTGCTTCCCTCCAAGCCCCTTCGTATAAAAGCTGAGGCTCTGTTCCGCGTTCTTGACCCAGAGCCCAATATGATGAAACCCGTCAAATTTCATTTACCGTACCCTCCCGTATTACTCCCATGTCCATAAGGCATGGCATGTTTTGTATAATAGATCGTAGGGATAAGGACCCGTCAAGGGGGGCTAGGGTCAGCGCATATAAAATTCTATATCCTTGTACCATAAGGGGTTATACTTTGCTTCATAAAAATTGCATACAAGCTATTTCTTTATCCTGTAATGAATTAAAGATTTATATGCGCTGGCCTTGACAATTCACCGGCTTGACAGGGGATAAGAGAACTAAGTATAGTAATTTTATACAAATCAGGGGGTTTCAAAACTAAAGTTTTGAAACCCCTTCAAGCAAGAAACCGACAGGAGGTTCTTATGAATATGAAAAAGAAGAAAGTAATGAAAAGCGTCATGGGGCTGCTCATCAGCGGCGCGCTTATGACGCTTATAGCCGCATGTAGTTCAAACCCCAAGGTGAGCCGGGTTGATGCGGGTACTCAGACCGATTTAAGCGGTTATTGGAATGATACGGATGTCAGGATCGTGTGTGATAGTCTTATTAAAGCCTGTCTTGACTCTCCCCGGGTAGTGCAGGCCACTGCCCAGCTCGGCAGAATCCCTCGGGTCTTAGTCGGGACTTTTAAAAATGACAGCGATGAACATATTGATACCTCTATTATTGCAAGTACCATGGAAGTCGTCATATTTAACAGTGGGAAAGCGGATTTTATCGCCGGAGGATCGACCCGCGGTGAGCTTCGGGCTGAACGGCAGGATCAGCAGGGTAATGCCAGCGAAGATACCGCTGCAGCCTTGGGAAATGAGACCGGAGCGGATTTCCTCCTCACCGGGGCAGTTAAAACCATCATTGACGGTGCGGGTAATACCGCCACGAGAACCTATTTTGTGAGCGCGGAAATGACCAACATCGAAACCAACGCCCGGTTATGGATGGATCAGAACAGCGAAATCAAGAAGGTCATCAAAAGGCCGAAAGCAAAGATCTAAGGTCAGCCTGATGCGCCGATAGTTTTTTATAAGGGGGTTGGTCATGCAGTTAAAAGTATCCCTAAAAATTAGGTCGTTTTTTCCTCTTTTTTTTATGGTTTTTATAGGGATCTGGTTTTGTCTTTCCTGCGCTACAGGAAACCCCTATCTAAAAATTGACGCCGCAGTGGACCAGGGGGATCATCAGACCGGTATAGCCATTCTTGAAAAAGATAAGAAAGCTATCTACCGGGATAAAGATGCCATCCTCTATTACCTGGATAAGGGGATGCTCACCCATTACGCTGAAAACTACAATGATTCTACCCAATTGCTTCAGGAAGGTGAACGGGCCATAGAAGAGGCATTTACTAAAAGCATAACTATGGAAATTGGTTCTTACTTGCTGAACGATAAAACCAAGGAATACGATGGAGAGGATTACGAAGATATTTATATCAATGTCTTTAACGCCCTCAATTACTACCATAACCATAAGATGGAAGACGCCTTGGTGGAGATTCGGCGGATGAACAATAAACTGCGGTCTTTAGCCTCAAAATACGGAGAGCTTCGGACCAATTTGCAGCAAAAGGCCCTGGCAGAAGGAGGGACTGTTCCGCCGAATCCTGAATCATCGGTACAATTTTCAGACTCCGCCCTAGCTCGTTACCTGGGGATGCTGTTTTACCGGGCCATAGGTAACTATGACGATGCCCGGATTGATGGGGAACAACTCAAAGTGGCCTTTGTCAATGCTCCTTCTGTATATGCCTATCCCCTGCCTCCGTCCCTGGACGAGGAATTGGAGATTCCTCCGGGGAAGGCCCGGCTTAATGTGCTTGGGTTCAGCGGTTTGTCTCCGATCAAGACCGAAGAGGTAATGCGGATACCCCTTCCGGATTTCCGGTATATCAAGATTGCCTTGCCGGTCATGACAAGCCGTCCCTCTCAGGTCCACAAGATTGAGGTGGTTTTTGATAATGGGAACCGCTTTGATCTGGCATTACTGGAAGATATGGAGGCAGTGGCCCGGGAAACCTTCAAAGAAAAGGTCAACCTGATATACCTCAAGGCGGTAATCCGGGCTACCGTTAAAGGGGTAACTTCATCTGTCCTTGACGCGGCTGCGGAGGAGACCGATGGGGGTACGAGCTTACTGTTCAATATCCTCAGTTTAGGGACCCAGGTTTTTGCAGAAGCCAGTGAACAGGCGGATCTACGGCTCTCCCGCTATTTCCCTGCTAAAGCCTATGTGGGGGGTATTACTCTGGATCCGGGTACCTATTCCTTTACCACTCATTACTACGGGGCAAGTGGCGGACGGATCGCTTCTTTTGATCATACGGTAACGGTCCGGGAGGACCAGCTTAATTTAGTGGAGGTTGTATGTTTAAAATAAGATACCTCGCAGTATTGTGGGCAGTATCTCTTATGGGTTGTGCTACTGCTCCTCAGCCCTCCCGGGAGGACGATGCGGTTGCTGCGGCTCAGGCTGCGGTTGTGGCGATGGAAGGTGGAAACCAGGTCCCTGCCCAAGGGGGAACATCCGGCCGTACCTCCCCTCCTGTAAAGGTCAGTAAGGGGAAAGAACCCGCCTGGGTTTCCGCTCCAGATGCAGTGTATGACAAGAACATCTTTGTTACTGCGGTAGGGTATGGGACTGACCGCAATCAAGCGGAGAAAGATGCCCTGGGAAGGCTGGTGGCAGTTTTTGGTCAATCGGTCCAAGCGGACTTAAAAACGATCACCAGCTATTCAGAAGCAGTTTCCAAGGGAGCGGTTAATGTCTCCGAGAATACGGTGGTGCAGAACGCCATCAAAACCTCCGCTGAAATGGATGCCCTTATAGGGGCAGAGATCGAAGATGTATGGTTTGATAGTAAAAACACCTATTATGCGGTAGCGGTGTTAGAGAAGGCAAAAGCATCAAGGCTCTACACGGATATGATCCGGTCCAATGAACGGATCATCCATGATTTAATTGCTATGTCCCTTGAGGAGAAGCAGACCTTGGATGGATTCTCCCGGTATCAGCTTGCCGCGACCATTGCGGATGTGAACCGGGTGTATGCCAATGTTTTAACCATTGTGGGCGGTACTTCAGATAGTATGCCGGGGGATATCAAGAAAGGGGATAATTATCGCCTGGAAGCGATGAACATTACCAAAAGTATTCCCATTCAGGTAAGGGTTATAGATGACCGTTCTAATCGTATCAAAGATGCTTTTGCTTCTGCACTTACCAAGCAGGGATTCAGGAGTGGCGGTATTGACTCCCGGTATGTTCTGCAAGTGCGGGTTGACTTTTCCCCGGTGGAACTTCCCAACCAGCAGAATAAATTTACCCGGTATGCTATCGAAGCAAATCTTATGGATACTAGAGATACCAGCGTGCTCTTGCCCTTTAATATCAACGGACGAGAAGGACATCTCTCCCTCTCAGAAGCGGAAAATCGGGCAGTGGTAGCTGCAGAAAAAAAGATCAACGATACTTACGGTACGATTTTATCAAATTACCTGGCAAGCTTATTGCCGAATACTAAATAAGTTGAACCAGGGGTAACAGATATCTGGGAGGCCCCTGGTCGATTGAGAACCTGCGCCTGTCGTT
>JAITAI010000235.1 GCA_031284195.1 Treponema sp. | reverse complement strand
CCCCCATACTTAAGGTGGGAAGGAAACTCCTCCTTTTCATGACTCTAAGGCACCAATTAAAAATACGCATGGGTTTATCATACCACAAGGAGAAGGCCCTGACAATCTAAAGGTACGTTGCACCCCAGGGCCAGCGCATATAAATCTTTAATTCCTGACAGGATAAAGAGATAGCTTTTATACAATTTTTATGAAGCAAAGTATAACTCCTTATGGTACAAGGATATAAAATTTTATATGCGCTGATCCTAGCTGAGCAGGTAGTAAGCAAGAAGGCAGATTACCTGTTTTCCCTTTTTCCCTGAAAGCGAACCAAGGAACGTGGTATAAAGACGTACAGGAGTATTTTGAAGGGCTGGACTTTTCCTCGCCGGTGGGAAAGAACAAATATCCAGTTTCACTCGGTCTCAACCCATGACTAGAAACATGGCCGAATAGAAGACCGGGATGATGCGGTAAGTGCAGATGGGAGGTGGCTGATGGAAGGGCATCCGAAGCACTGGGGTGGTAGAATCGAGCAGGGAGGTGAAGGGTGAGACAACGGTAGAAGGGCGTTTTTTTGTATCGAACATGGCGGCAGATGCGGAAGCATGTGCGCGGACGGTACGGGGACATTAGGGGATAGAAAACTCGTTACCCTATGTACTTGACGTGGCGTTTGGGGAAGAGGGTTCATGGTTGAGGAAGGATAAGGGGCCTGAAAACATGACGATACTGAGGCAGTTGGCGTTGACGGTGGTGCGGCCTGACAATGAAACGAAGATCAGCAGCATCGGGTAGAGGAAACAGATGGCGTGATCGAATGAATATGTGGAGCAATTACTCTTTCAATCCCCCTTTGCCTTCGATTCAGGGTAATTTATATGCGCTAGCCCTGTGGCACTTACTTTTATTTCACCCTATTTTATGTTATATTTGAGCTAGTTTCAAAACTGAGGTGTTGGAACGAGTGTAAAGTGTAAAAATACTACAGGAGGAAAACCGATGAAGCTATACAGCCGTGGGCAGGTGGTACTGTTCTGTGGGTTAAGCAGTCTCATCGCAGCCATGGGTGCAGTGGGTTTTGGATTGTTGAGGATTCCCTATAAAAAGGATATCCCTCCACTTACCTCCGAGCTAGATTCCCGCGAAAAGGAGCCGCTAGACTTGCGGCAATCAAGCAACTCTCAATCCCTCCAGATCAATACTGCGGATCTCCTGCCTTATACCGAGGATGAGCGGGAAAATATCTCCATCTATGAACGGCTTAATGGGGCAGTGGTAAACATCACCACTGAAACCGTGGCTATTAACTGGTTTCTAGAACCGGTACCCCAAGAAGGAGGTTCCGGTTCAGGATCCATCATTGATACCCGTGGATATGTATTAACCAATAACCATGTAGTAGAAAACGCCTACAAGGTGTTTATCAACCTCGTCGATGGAAGTCAGTTTGAGGGAACCCTGGTGGGAACGGATCCGGAAAACGACATTGCGGTTCTTAAATTCAACCCTCCCCGGGGAGCGGAACTCCGTACTGTACCTTTTGGGAATTCCGGGAATCTCAAGGTAGGCCAGAAGGTGCTGGCCATTGGGAATCCTTTTGCCCTGGAAAGGACCTTAACCGTGGGGATTGTTTCGGGCCTGGGCCGTCCCATCCAGACTTCTAAGCAGCATATTATCCGGGACATGATCCAGACCGATGCGTCCATCAACCCCGGTAATTCCGGAGGGCCCTTGCTTGATACTCAAGGCCGTATGATCGGTATCAATACGATGATCTATTCTCCCTCTGGAGGTTCTGTGGGTATCGGATTTGCAGTCCCGGTGAATACCGCCAAGCGGGTAGTAGCAGAACTCATCGAATATGGAAAGGTCAAGCGGGGCTGGATTGACGCAGCCATGGTGCAGCTTTTCCCGGCCCTGGTCCGGTATGCAAAGTTGCCCATATCGACGGGGCTTTTAGTTTCCCGGACCAAGCGGAGCGGTTTTGCCGATCGGGCAGGTATCCGTCAGGGCAGCGAGCCGGTACGGTACGGATCCAGTGTGATCTATCTGGGGGGAGATATCATCACTGCTGTAGACGGTATGAAGACCGAGACCTTGGCGGATCTCTATTCGGCCCTGGAAGACAACAAGCCTGGAGAAAAGGTGGCTGTAGAAATTCGGCGCGGGGGTGAAACCATAAAAGTGGAGCTCACCTTGGCGGACCGGGAAGAAGTGTTAAGTCCTGAAGGGATACGCTAAAACGAGAGCCTGCCGGTTTGACGGTAACTGAAATAGGCGGTTTCAGAAAATATCAGATGATCGAGAAAATGTAAGCCCAGGATTTCAGCAGCTGCCTTGAGACGGAGGGTGATTTCATCATCTTCAGTCGAAGGGGTAAGTTGACCGGAAGGATGGTTATGGGCAACAATTACCGCACTGGCCCGGTCCAGGATAGGGTCGGCAAATACTTCCCGGGGATGTACGATGGTCCGGTTGACTAAACCAATGGTTACGATCCGTACCGCCAGAATCTCATGGGCTCCGTTCAGAGAAAGACAAATGAATCGTTCCTGTCTGCGGTCCGCATGATGGCGAATCAGATGGTAAATATCCTGGGGTTGCTTGATCCTGGTTCCTGCAGCGCCCCACCGCCGTCTGCCGAATTCCAGCATGGCCACGATGGAACAGGCTTTGATTTTCCCCATGCCCGGGAAGAGGGACAGTTCCTTTACAGGGGGAATACCTTTTTCCTTATCTAAGTGTTCCAGTAAGTCCTGGGCCAAGGTATGGTTACCCCGCATCCCCACATTGAGGAAGACGGCAAGTAATTCCTGATCCGACATCGCATCAGGTCCGGCATTGATGAGTTTTTCCCGGGGACGTTCCGCTTGAAGAAGCAAACAGGAATCCGGTCCCTGACCAGCATCCCGGACTTCAATGGTTTCACCACAATCTA
>JAITAI010000195.1 GCA_031284195.1 Treponema sp. | reverse complement strand
CGAGGGCCTTGAGGCCCCAATTTTTCCCGGATTACCCGGTTTATTCGGTATCAAGCCTTCACAGATTTCCCCCTGCTAAGTATAGTAAATCCATGGTTCCCCTCCTTGTCTTGACCCTGTGCCTCCTAGTCTTTATGGGATGTACTAAGGATTCAAACCGAATGGTTCCCAGTCAGCAGCCCCCCCAAGCGGATACCCCGGCGCCGCAACCAGAACCAGTTCAAGAAGCTCAGATATACCGGGAACAGGCTGCTCACCTCGCCGCTTCCTTGGATGACCCCCTCCTTGCCGCTCAAGTACTGATGAGCGGTATTGACGGGAAGACCCCGGCATTAAGCGAGGCCATGAAGACCCTTCTAGAGAACAGTCCTCCTGGGGGGATCATGCTGTTTAAGTATAACCTGAATACCGAAAAAGAGACCATCCGGGCTTTTCTGGATGCTTGTTCCGGGTATAGCGCTCCTGCGTTTTCTGAACAAGGTGAGTCTCTCCGCATCCTCCCCTTCATCGCCGTGGATCATGAAGGAGGCGCGGTTCACCGATTCGGGCCGGAGGTAACCCGGCTTCCTGAGCCTGCTTGGTTTTGGGAAACCGCTCAAAAGTATGGAAGGAATTATGCGCTTCAGGAGCTTGAAGCAGTTGCCCGGCGCTCTGGGGAGGAGATTCGGGCCATCGGGATCACCATGAACCTTGCGCCGGTAGCGGAAGTCCTGGATGAGGAAAACCGTCTCTTTTTGGAGGCCCGTTCATACGGACCGGATCCGGATTTTACGGAAGCTGCAGTGCAAGCCTTTATCCGGGGTATGGAAGCCGCGGGTGTTGCCTGTGTGGTGAAACATTTTCCAGGAAATACCGGAATGGATCCCCATAAAGGCAGGGCAATCCTCACCGCGAATACAGAAGCCCTCAACCGGATGGTTCAACCTTTTGCAGGGGTGATCCGGGATATGCAGCCTCCGGCAATCATGGTCTCCCATATTGTAGTACCGGCATGGGACAAAGAACGAAACGCCAGCCTTTCTCCCAAGATAATCAACGAGTGGCTTCGAGGTAAGCTGGGATTTACCGGCATGGTCATAGGAGATGATTTTTCCATGAGCGCTGTGGCGGATTCCGGTTTAACCCTTGAAGCTGCGGTAGTGGAAGCCCTGAACGCCGGGGTGGATATGGTGATGACCTGGCCTCGGAACTTAAGAGGAGTACACCAGGCCATTCTCAAGGCGGTTCAAGAAGGCCGCCTCCCCCGAGAACGGCTCCAGGAAGCAGTGGAACACATACTTTTTGAAAAACTTCGATACGGTTTGATTCAAGGGGAAAACAAGGATGGATTATAAGCAAGAGGGCATGAACAGAATGGCCTATGGAAAGAAAGAGGGGCGCATCGATCCCTGTACCGCTGCAGAGCCGGGGGATCCGTTCCACGGAGAATCGGGCATTGAAACAACCCGGATCCTGTATCTGAACGAGGCATGTGTGGTGATAAACAAAATTCCTGGGGAAGCGGTCCAAGGAGCGGAAAAGGGGATGCGTGACCTCCCTCGGCTTCTGGGGACACAACTTCAGGGAACCTCAAAAAGCCGCAGATTCTTCCCGATAGCGGTTAACCGGTTGGATGTTCCGGTTTCAGGGTGTTGCCTCTTTGCCCGTACACCGCAGGCACTACGTTTTTTAAACGCTCAGTTTGCCCAAGGAAAGGGTGAAAAACAGTACTGGGGAATCATAGAAAAGCCCTCTGCTCTGGTTGTTCCTGAAACCGGGGAAGTAGTGCATTGGATTAAAACCGATGTCAAACGGAATAAGAGTATCGCATACGATGAGCCTGGGCCTGAGCGGAAGCGGGCAGTACTCCGGTACCGGATTATCGGGTATGGTGACCATTATCTATTTATGGAAATAAACCTCATAACCGGACGGCATCACCAAATCCGTGCCCAGTTGGCCAGGCTTGGGCTGCACATAAAAGGGGATCTAAAATACGGGGCCCGCCGAAGCGAAAAAGGCGGGGGTATCCGCTTGCACGCGTATGCCCTGGGGTTTCCCAATCCTTCTGAAAAGGGAGGGATGCTGCGCTTCACCGCAGTGCCTCCTTTCCAGGACCGGCTGTGGAATTTTTTCTCAGTCCTTCTTGATAAAGAGGAATAGGCTTCCTGTTGAAAGGGGAATAGTCCCCTGTACTATCTGCTTGAGGCCAGGATATTATTCGGCAGTACGAGGAGACTTAATGGAGCGAGACTAGGTATCAAAGATACGTGCAGCAGTATCGAGATTCAATTCAGGAAATATGGAGGTAGATTCCGCAGCAGCCTTATTTTCAGATTTAATTGAATCAAATACTTCTTGCCTGAAAACTTTTACCGTCTTGGGAGCATCAACCCCAATACGGATATGATCCCCCTGGATTTCTATGATCGATATGGAGATATCCTCTCCAATCATGATCTTTTCGTTAACCTTACGGGATAGGATTAGCATGGGCTTTCCCTCCCTTTTTTCCAAGCTTGTAACTCTGCCATGACATCATGCTTAATCTTCCATCGGGGGTCGGACAATACCGCTTGCATACCGAACCGGGTATCCCGGTTAATAACCAGGGGCCCTTGGAGGTTAGCGGTCATCAAACCCCCTTCTGGCGGGATAGTCAGGATTGAAAGAATCAAGGCCTTACTCGGATCCGAAAGGCCTATTTCCAAAAGCTCTTCATTATCGATATTAACTTCATAATCAGGCCTGAAAAGAAAGGGGTTGATCACAATAAAGGCAATACTTTCCGCATCTACTGATTGGAGCCAGTAAAAAGGCTGCCGTTCTGCATCAAAGAGTACATAATGCTTATACGCGGCAAACCCCAAAAGTCCCTGGGAAAAGGTTAGCTCTTGACATGCATCCACATCGATTACTCCGTATGCCTTTGTTGCTACCTTCACATACTGCTCCTCATTATTCGGCTCACTAAAAGGACTCGTTACTACCGTAAGAAATCAAGTAAGGTTGGAGAGAGAACCTTGGCCGCGGTCTGGAGCGCTGCTTTATGGGCAAATTCCAACATGCCCAAATCCGTAGCTGCCGTGGCAAAGTCCAAGGAAGCTTCCCGGCTTAAGGCAGCAGTAACCTGGGGAATCTCTTCATTGAGCCTTCTCCAGGTCATTTCCGCCCGTTCTCCTCGACTGCCAATCTCTGCCAGGCGGCTCTGCATGTTGTTTAAGGCCAGATCTATACCCCCTACCCCTTGACTACCTATAAAATCCACATTCCCTCGGAAGAGGCTGTCTCTCAGGCGTAGGACCATATCAAAAACCGAACCTCCAGAAACCCGGGCTGTGGGGTTCCAGTTCGGCGCTCCGGGATCCGCATTGGCTAAGATGATCCCTAAATCCTGCAATACCTGGGAATCCTGCCTATCCTCCATACGGATGAGGTGGGCGTTGGTCCCTTCTAGAGCAAGTCCTTTGGTTTCAGGGTCCACATAGGCTTTTACCGGTGCAGCAGATTCGTTTATCTTTGCCACAATTGCCTGGAGGGTGTCCCCAGGATTGACGGTAATCTCTTCCCCATCTACATAAAAAGCCCCGGGAGCAGTTACCCGATACTCTGATGCATCCACCCCAGAAAAGATCTGCATCTTCTCCGCCCAAAAAGCTTCACCCCCCCCAATATCGAGGGTTACATAGATTCCATCGGTAACTTCAGTTTTTCGGGAAGCCCCGGCGCCTCGGTATTCTACCCCTACCACCATGGTTTCTCCCCCTCCCTGGACGGTTCCCTCTACCATACGGAAGGGTTCGGTAAAGGCCTTATCCCCTGCAAAGATCTGTCGCCCGTCAGGTCCCAGGGCATTGGAGACAGAAACTAATTCTTTCAGGAGTTCGTTCACCTCTACAGCCATGTAGCGCATATCCTCCTGGGCATAAGTACCGTTAGCTCCCTGAACCGCAATCTCCCGGATTCGCTGCATCACGTCGTTAGCCTGGCGCAGATAGGTATCGGTTTGATTAAGGTGATCCCGGGCATAAAGGGTATTTTTTTCAAACCGTTCGAGTCTGGATAAGTAAGACTCATAACGCACCGCATGGGATGCTGCCAGGGGATCATCCCGCAGTTCATGGATCCTGGTTTGTCCTGCGATCTTCGATTGTATCTTTGACAGTCCCTCTTCTTGCCGTCTGAGGTAGAACTGCATATCGTTATTCGGCATACCTGTAGAAATTCTGCGCATTTATAAACTCCTTGTATCATAGGTGGCGGATGAGGCACGGAGGCTTTACCGAATGTCTTATCCGCTCACCCCTATACTCCCATCCGGTTAATCAGGGTATCCAGTAGGGAGTTCATGGTGGTGATAAACCGGGCTGCTGCAGCGTAGCCATGTTGGTACTTGATCATGTTCGCCAGTTCTTCATCCATATTAACCCCTGAAACAGACTCCCGCATATCCTTGAGTTGTTTCATCACCAGGTTTTGGGTTTCCAATGCCCGGCTACTCTGTTCTCCTAAAAGCCCGATACGGCCCACCGCATCGGCAAAGTAATCATCAAAGGTTCCCAACTGCCCAACCATAACCTCGGTGTTCCTGATGGCGGCGATGGCCAAGGCGGCATCTCCATTCCCCGGATTAGCAGGTTTGCCGTTTTCACCTAAACCAGAGGCTACCGAGGCCGGTTCCTTGATGAGCGCAGGGTTCACCTCAATCCATCCTGATGGATGAGCTACCGGGGCAGTAGAAAAGTTAGCGGCACTCCCCCGCAGAACAGCAACCGCATCAGGCTGACTCCAGTCATAAGCGCCCTCAGGGCCGGAGCGGTTTAAAATCCCTGCATACCCTTCCAGGAAGCGGCCCGAATCTTCAATATGCCGGATCACAAAGTCAGGATTATCCTGCGCTTCTGAAGGAGTTCCCTTGAGGCTGAGCCGGCCTTCCCGGTTCAACCGGACTACCACTTCTGCCCCTGCATTATTTATCCGGGAGATAATATCCCCTACCGTATCGGTCGGATAATAGGATATCTGGGTCTCACCGTTAGCTGATGCCAGGGTAATCATCCCTCTCAGCCCCACCTGGGCCTGGTTTTCCAAGACATTGGTTCCGGTGATACGGAAAATATAACTTGAATCAAAAGCGCCATCCCCATCCCGATCGTAATTTCCGTTTACATTGGTCACAAAATGGTGTTCGGTAAAAAAGTCTTGGCCGGTAAGGCCATTGATACCATAACCGTTACGGTGGACTTCGTTCACCAGGTCCACAAAATTCATGGTCATAGAATCCAGGCTTTGTATCTCCGATTGAATGGCCGTATCCCGGAGGTCCACCAGGGCCGCCAAGCTACCGTTACGGAACTGGATCTGTTCCCCTGTGTCTGCCCAGTGGATCTGGGAATACCCTTCGGTCTCGATACCTGATTCCAAGGCGAATTGCCGGCCTATATGCCCCTGGACCACGACCATGCCCCCGGTATGGACCATGAATTCATCCGGATCCCGGCTATCAATGGTAACATCAATAATCGATGATAACTTATCCACCAGGAGGTCACGCCGGTCCAACAGATCATTGGGGTTATCACCTTGGGCCCTTACCTTTTGAATGTCTTGGTTTAAGCCTGCGATCTGCCGGGAAAGTTCGTTCACCCGTTTTACCGTAAGTTGAATATCCTCTTCAACCATGTCTTTCAAACCTTTGAGAGACTGGTAACGGTCATGGATACCGTCGATGAGGGTCTTGCCCCGTTCGATCACCGCAATACGGGGAGCCGTATCAGTAGGGTATAGAGAAAGTTCCTGCCAGGCATCCCAAAAAGCATCCATCTTACCCCGAACTGAATTATCCCCTGGTTCCAGGTAGATCTGTTCCAGCATACGGACATAAGGATCCCGGGTTCCCCAGTAACCCTCCCCCCCTGCCTGGGCTACGATACGTTTATCCAGGACTTGGTCTCTAAGACGTTCTATCCGTTCTATCACGGTTCCCTGTCCTAACTGACCAGGGGTCTCTGCCCGGTTAAGGCCGGGTACATAAAGCGGATGAAAAGCTGAAAACTCCACTCGCTGTCGCGAATAACCCTCGGTAGAAGCGTTTGAAAGGTTATGTCCCGTTGTATTGAGGGCCTGCTCATGGGCGGACACAGCCCGTTTCCCCAGTTCTATGCCCAAAAAGGTCGATGCCATGACGATTTTCTCCTAATTAGAGGCTATGATTTACCATCATACTCCGAGCGTCCGTTGTTACTTTGGTTCCCCACCGAGAATAGAACCGAGTCTTACGATCAGGACACGCGGCTTCAAGGAAGCTGTTTACCATGGTTTTCGCTTCATCGAGATATGCTACCAGGGATTCATTAGCCATCCGTATTTTAAGGGCTCTCAGTTTAAGGTTCCGGTACATTTCGGTTAAGCCGTTCCGGTCTTGCTCTGGAAGCCGAGACACCAAGCTATAAAAATTCGACTTTTTATCTTTGTTACCCTTTTTGGAGGGAGATTCATCTTCTTCCAAAAAACTGGATAACAAGGCAGCCCGTTCTGTTTCTAATACTTGAAATTGATCGCCGTATTGATTCATGGTACTAATCAGTGATTCAAAATCCGTCCATTCCCGGTTAATAACCGCATTCCTGACTGATTCTTGAATCGCGGAAATTTTTTCCAGCACTTGGTTTTGCAAGTGCAGAATGAGTACATTCCGTTCATCTTCCATTATATTTTTACTTTCAGAATAGGTATCGGGAATATCCTGCACCATTATATTTACTTCCGCTTCCATTGTATGCCTCCAGTTCAATATCGGCCATTACCATAGAGGGGATTACATAAATTGATAGATTTAATAGCAGTATTTCGTATCTATACCGTCAGGAGCAGGTATCTCGTAAGCGGGAAACGGGAGTCGGACCCGCGACATCCACCTTGGCAAGGTGGCGCTCTACCACTGAGCTATTCCCGCACAACTGAGCCGCGAAGGGTTCGAACCTTCGACCCGCAGATTAAGAGTCTGCTGCTCTACCAGCTGAGCTAGCGGCCCCATACTAACATACACCGGACCGCTGTCAACCCTGCGTCCGACAGGACTCGAACCTGCGGCCTACGGATTCGAAGTCCGTCGCTCTATCCAGCTGAGCTACGAACGCAATCAACTTTATACATAATACTTATTATGGTATGAGCATGTCAATACCAAACACCACAAATTTCGCCCTCAACCCATAGAAACCTTAAAGGGGTTTGGAGGGTCTTTCAGTAACCTTCGTTTAAGCATCGGCTTTCCCTGGTCCTCTTCTGTTCCGTTCCATGGGGTATGATGTTTTTTATTTTAAATTTTTGTAGTTTCTTGACATTTCTGTATACCGGTGGTAAGTTATTAAGCATTACAGGAGTTTCCTGTAAAAGCTATCTTTGATAAGGAGTTAGAATGTGAAAACGATGAAAAGGTTTTCTACTGGTTTAACGGGGTTATTCCTGTTATGTCTGCTTGCCCTGATCGGATGCCAAGACCCGATCAGTGACTTGACCGTAACCGAAACGGTGCCTGCCATTAATGGGCCTGAGGGTCTAAAGGGAGAAAAACTGAAGGGCGGGGTTTTGCTGTACTGGCAGACGGTCCCTGATGCGAAGGGGTATCAGGTATACCGCCGCAATCACACCACTGGGGAAGAGAAGGACTTGA